>DOMW01000041.1:0-6031 GCA_003510345.1 Clostridiales bacterium
TGCGCCGCAGGCTCCTTGACCCATGAGGAATACCCAAAAGTAACCGCAAGATACTTGCACAACAAAATATGGGTTCTTATTTCGGCTGACCTCCCTACCCAAAACAAAAAAGCGCCCAAGCTGATTTCCCTTGCCGCTCTTCCCGTTCCCTCGATCGCTTCCGCCGTTTCAAAAAAACCTTACTCCGCACGCCGCTCCTTTAAATACCCACCCAGCAACCCATTTATAAACTGAAAGGATTTCTCAGTGGAAAACGCCTTTGCTATCTCCACCGCTTCATTCACCGCGACTTTGGGCGGCGTGTCCATCCATTCTATCTCAAAAATAGCCAGCCGCAATATGGCAAGGTCTACTTTTGAGATCCGCTCCAGCTTCCACGAACGCGAACACGAAGAGATCATCTCGTCGATCTCCCCTTCCTTTTCACGGAACCCGCTTTCCACTCGGGCGACAAAATCCATGGCAGGCGCGGAAAGCGCCGTTTCATCCATTACCCCGGTTTTATTTTTTACGTCCTCCGCGTGCAGTTCCCCCGTGATGCTGTATTGATACAGCATTTTCATCGCTGTCTCGCGCGCTGTCCGTTTGCTCATATGCCGTCCCCTAGCTGTCTTTTCTTGCAAACAAATTCGTAAAGAAAGCCCCTATGGCTGCGCGCACCTCGGGATGCGTGCCCAAAAAAGCCCCCACGCCCACACAAATCGCGATCAACAGTGTCGGGAAAAAACCGATGGTAAGGAACAGTATCGCTACGGCAAAACCGATTACCATGCCCCAGAAAAGCCCTTTGTTTCCGGCGACCCATTCTAAAAAACGATTCAGCATAATACCGACCTCACACCTGCGGCTTTATATGGTCTTTGATGCTCATAACGGAAACGTTTACCTGGTGCACCGTGATGCCGGTCACCTGCGAGATATTCTCCGCCAACCCATCCTTTAAACCGAGTGTCACCGCGGGTATGTTGATATCCGGCAGAACGGATATTTCCGTCAGTATATCGATATAATCCCCGTAGGAAATCACCCGCGTGTGCTGCCCTTTGACATTCTTGTCCCCGCGCACATAGCGTTCCGCCAGTTCTTCGATCGCCCGCACGGTGATCTGTATCCCGCCATTGTCAAATTGCGAAATCCGCACCGTCCTAGGGGTTTCCTTGCGCATACCGAAAAACAGGAGCATGAAACCCACCGCGATCATCACGATAAAGATTGCGGCATAGAGCACCTTGAACCCAACGCCGCCATCCAGAACCGTCGCGACCGCATGACTCAATATACCTTGATCGATTACGCCCAGCATAGAACAGAATAAAAACGCGGCAAGCAAGATTACTACCGCCAGATATACCGTGAGCACTATGCGGGTACTTACTTTCATTTTCATTCGCTGTTTCCTCCAAAATTCCGATTCCAACCACAGACATACCCGGCCCTTACAGCCGGGTATGTTCCGTCGCCACTGTGTTGTTTACTTAACCCTCGGGGGCTTGGGCGCCCTTGCGGCCGCTTTCGCTTCCCGCGCTTCCACCTTTTTAGGCTCCTCTATGCGAAGCGCCTGCACCGATACATTCACTTCCACCACTTTTAAGCCCGTCATCGTTTCGATCGCCTTGATCACGCTTGTCTGAATGTTTTCCGCCACGTCGGGAATGGGTATCCCGTATTCCGCAACGATCGCGACGTCTACGGCGACTTCTTCCTTGCCGACCTCCACCTTCACGCCCTTTGTCAGGTTTTTCCTTCCTAAAAGGTCTACGATCCCATCCACAAACCCGCCGCTCATACCGGCGACGCCTTTAATGTCTACCGCGGCAAGCCCCGCGATTGTTGCTATTACTTCGCTGGCAAAAGTTATCGTTCCGTTACTTTCTTTTTTTACCGCTGTAGCGTTTAGATCACTGCTCAACTCTTTTTCCGCCATGACAAAACACCTCCGAAATCCATAGTTTATACGCGCTCCGGCCAGTCTCCCGCCGAAAGATACGTCAACCTAAATCATGCGCCAACCTAAATCATAAATAAACCGGTTTTTATCCAAAAAAACAGCAACCGGAGTAAAACCCTACACGCGCTCCATATATTCGCCCGTTCTCGTGTCGATCCTCACATGGTCTCCCGTTTCAATGAAAAGCGGCACCATCACCTTCGCGCCCGTTTCAATGATCGCGGGCTTGTTTCCGGCCGTCGCCGTGTCCCCCTTAAAGCCGGGTTCCGTTTCCGTGATCTCCATCTCCACAAAGTTCGGCGGTTCCACCGCAAACGCCTCGCCTTTGAAGAACTTGATCGTAACGTTCATATTTTCCTTCACATACGGAAGCGCTTCCTCCACCTTTTCCAGATTCAGCGGCAGTTGTTCATACGTTTCCGTATCCATAAAGTGATACAGTTCGCCGTCCGAATAAAGATATTGCATTTCTTTTCTTTCCACATGCGCTTTGGGAAACTTTTCCGTAGGGTTGTACGTCTTTTCAAGCACGCCGCCCGTCACCACATTTTTAATTTTTGTACGCACAAACGCCGCGCCCTTTCCGGGCTTTACATGCTGGAAATCCACAATGGACCACACCCCGCCGTCAATCTCCACCGTCATGCCTTTTCTGAATTCTCCGGCTGAAACCATTCGCCATACCTCCTCGGTCTGTTATATCAAAATTAATTCTTTGCTGAAACTATGGATGGATCCCCTGCCATATACGCAGGTATCCTCTATGCGCACGCCGCCACTTCCCGCAATATAGACGCCCGGCTCCACCGTGTACACCATGTTTTTTTGCATCGTATGGGCGCTGTGCGGGTTCAAAACCGGCCTCTCGTGCACTTCCAGGCCCACGCCATGCCCCACGCCATGCCCGAAACACGCGCCGTAGCCCGCTTCATCGATGACCTGCCGCGCCGCGGCGTCGATAGCGCGCGCGCTTTGCTCCGCTTGCGAGACGTCAAGCGCCCTTTGCTGCGCCCGCTTTACTACATCATATATTCTTTTTAGTTCGCCGTCAACCTGTCCTATTCCAAAAGTACGCGTCATATCCGAACAATACCCCTCGTACCGGCACCCGAAATCAAGCGTGAGCATGTCGCCGCGCCGCAATTTATACGCTCCCGGCTGCGCGTGCGGCAGCGCGGAATTCTCCCCGCCCGCCACGATCGGGTCAAACGCGCTCTCCATGCCCTGCCGGTTTATCTGGTACACCAGCTCGGCCCGTATGTCCAGCTCGCTTATGCCCGGCCGGACGCATTGCAAAAGCTCTGTAAGCGCTTTTTCGCTCGCGCGCGCCGCAATTTCTATTTTGCGCACCTCTTCTTCCGTCTTCACCGCGCGCATGGTGAGCAGCGCGTCCGAAATATCAACGTAGCTTTCCACATCAAAATCCGTTTCAAATTCACCGTAGCGCTGCATGGAAACATCCGTTTTCTCGATCGCCAGCGTTTTTATCCCGGTAAGGGCACTTTTTATCGCGCTGCTTCTGTCCTTGCCGCTCGTTGTGATGACCTGCGCGAGGCCGTTAAGCTGCCGCTCCGCCTGCAAAGTATACCGGGAATCCGTAAAAAACACCGCTCCCGCGCCCGTAATGAGAAACTCCGAGCTGTCGCCCGTAAACCCGCTCGCGTACAGCACGTTGATCTGCGACGTTAGAAGATAGGCCTGCGCGGTTTTCAGCTCCCTGATCCTCTCGATCACCGTCATAGCGCTTCCTCATACATTTTCTTCATCAGCGCCGCGTCGTTTGCCTGCGTCCCTTTAGATTCGCAGATCACGACGGGCGAAAGGCCGCGCTCGGCGATAAGCTCCGCAAGCGGCCCGAAAAACGGCCCCCATTCCTCGTCCTCAAACGTAAGGTGCGTCTTTTCCCCTTTTGCCGTGTATTGTATATGCGAAAAATGGATGTGCATCTTTTTGTATTTTTCTTCGCCCACGCCGCTTTTGAGCGTGTCCAGAATGGCAGCGTAATCCTGCTTGCCCTTAATGCTCCCGAGCGTGCGCGAATTAAGGTGCCCGAAATCTATCGCCGGGTAAAGCGCATCCGAGAGGGAACACAGCTCGCAGATTTCCTCCAGCGTGCCAATCTGGTTGATTTTGCCCATCGTTTCCGGGCAATAAATCATCTCTTGTGCGCCCTCGCCTTTTAAAGCTTTCATGACTGTCGCAAGGTTTTCCTTTGTTTTTTCAAACGCCTGCTCCCGTTTCATCTTGCCCATGGAACCCGGATGGAACACCACGCGCCCCGCGCCCATATACCCGCCGGAAACCGTGCTTTCCCTGAAATACTGGAGGTTTTTTTCCAACTCGTCGTTCGCGAGGTTGATGTAATACGGGGCGTGCGCGCTCACCGCAATACCGCACCGCGCCATCTCATCCTTGATCTTCGCGCCTGTCTCTTCCTTCAGCCTCGCGCCCCTGCCAAAAGAATATTCAAACGCCGAAAGCCCTAATTTTTTGAGCCACTCCGCCGCCTCATATGTATGTTTATGCCCTTCCGCGTAAAACGCCTCCGCGTTGCCCGCCGGCCCGAAACGCACCATCAGTCATGCCTCCTCAAAAGGTCGCCCGCCCGCAAGGGGAACGGGCAGTTGATTTTCAGTTTTTGCTGCGCGTGCGGCGCGCTTTGCTGCCGCGCCCCGTCCTCGTTTTCCATATACTCCACCGTAAACGCCGCGCCCCGCAAATGCGGCGAAAGCGTCTCAAGCTCTTCCCCCACGCTGAATTTGTTGCGCTGTTCCACTTGCACCACGCCGTTTTCAGCCCCTGCTGTCACTTTTGCGCAAAACGTATATTTACGCGGCGCAACGCCGCGCACGGTATCCTGCGCGCCGCCCCCCGGGTTTCCAAAAAAGAACCCCGTCGTGAAAAGCCGCGTCGCGGATTTTTCCAGTTCCTCCTTCAGCGCGTTGTCAAACACATACGCCGCGCCATGTTCCTTATACCCGTCCAGCGCCCGCCTGTACGCGCCCACCACCGAGGCGACGTAATACACGGACTTCATACGCCCCTCTATTTTTAAACTGGTAACGCCCGCCTCTATCAGTTCCGGGATATATTCTATCATCATCAAGTCTTTGGAATTCAGCACATACGCGCCGCGCCCGTCCTCCGAAACGGGAAAGTATTCCCCGTCATACCCGCGCTCATGCAAAAAATATTCCCACCTGCACGGCTGGGCGCACTCGCCCCGGTTGCCGCTCCGCCCCGTCATAAAAGAACTCATAAGGCAGCGCCCGGAATGCGCGATGCACATGGCCCCGTGCACAAACACCTCTATTTCAAGGTCCCCCGCCCCGCGCTTGATTTCGCTTACTTCTTTCAGTGTGCACTCGCGCGACAGCACGATGCGGCGCACACCCGCCTCCCGCCAGAATTGCGCGGCGTGGCTGTTCATTGTGTTTGCCTGTGTGCTAAGGTGCAGCGGCACGGCAATCCCTTCCCGCTTCGCCGCTTGCAGCACCGCCGGGTCGGAAAAAATGATGCCGTCCACGCCACATTCCCGCAAAAACCGCAGGTAGCCGCCCAACTCGGGCAGCTCGCCTTCCCGCAGGGCGGCGTTTACCGTGACGTATAACTTTTTGTCCAGCCCGCGGGCGTACCCTGCCGCCGATTTTATTTCGTCATCAGTAAAATTGGCTGCGAACGCGCGCAGCCCAAATTGTTTCCCGGCTATATATACCGCGTCAGCGCCGAAAGCAAATGCCGTTTCCAGGCATTCCCGATTGCCCGCCGGCGCCAGCAATTCTACTCCCTGTTCCATCCGCTCTATTCTTCGCCCTCCGCTGTTTCATCGCCATACGAAGCAACCTGCGCCGCTTTCTCCGCATCCACCGCCTGCCATTGCGCCTCATATTCCGCCACGACCGCGTTGTGCTCGTCAAGTGTCCTGCTGAACACCAATTCACCCGAATCCGGGTCGGTCAGCGCAACAAAGAAATATTCATCGCCGTCCTCCATGAGCGTCTCGTCCGGCCACAGTGCCGCCTCGATAGCCGCGCGCCCAGGGTTGCAGATCGGCCCCAGCGGCAGCCCTTCGCGCGTGTGCGT
>DOMW01000041.1:6054-6770 GCA_003510345.1 Clostridiales bacterium
CTGCGTCGAGTCCATTTGCAGGCGCATACCTTCCCTGAGCCTGTTGTGCACGACCGACGATAGCTGCTTAAACTGCGGTGCCTTGGCTTCTTTTTCTATGATAGACGCGATCGTAACAATATCGTCCATCGTCATGCCGAGCTCCGCCGCCCTGTTTTTATAGATATCGTTGAAAACTTCGTTAAACCGGTCGACCTGCCGCTGCACGATTGTCCCGGCTTCCGCGTCCGTATAAAACTCATACGTATCCGGGAACAGATACCCCTCCAGCACAAACAGCCTCTTTTCGGCGGCCTGCGCATCGAACGCGATGACCTCTTGCATCTCTTCGTTTGTGATGCGCACGCCCTCCGCCGTCCGCGCGACGGCAAGGTACGCCGTATCCTCCGCCTGCAGGCCCGCCGTCACCAGGTCTTTGGCAAACACCGGCGTCGTCATGCCCTCGACCAAAACCACCGTACCAGAAATCGGGCCGTCCATGCCTCTGCTGATCGTGTAGATGATATCGTCATACGTCATGCTTTTGGAAAGCTGGTACGTGCCCGCGCGCAGCTTGGACGTTTTATCTGAAAAATCCGTATACAATTTAAAGAACTGCTTGTTTCTCACCAGTTCTTTTTCTTCCAGCAGGTCGGCAATCGCCGAAAGCGAAGACCCGCGCGCGATCGTGACCTCCACCGCAGTGTGGTCGTCCTCATCCACCGGCGCCAAAAACG
>DOMW01000305.1 GCA_003510345.1 Clostridiales bacterium
CCCATCACCGCGAATTTTTTTACATCCATCGGCAAAGCGAAAAAGGGCATCTTCCTTTCCCTCACCCGCCAGATACTGTTCCTTTTGCCGCTCGTCCTTTTGCTGCCTGTTTTCATGGGCATTGACGGCGTGATGTACGCGGGCCCCATCGCGGACGGTGTGGCCGCGTTCCTCACCATTGTGCTCGTCGGCCGCGAACTGAAAGGAATGCCCCGCGATGCTTTACCGTCCGCAAATAACGGGATTCCCGCATAAGCCCTGCAAAGCAGGTCATGTGGGAAAAATAGTTTTGCTATCCATACCGGGTTCTCGCTTATCCGCGCCGCACGCTCTGCGTTTTTTGCATCCAAAATCATCTTATGGAGGTACTTTCATGCTGGAAACCAAAGAACAGTTCATCACATCGTACAAGCAGCGTTTCATGTCGCTTCTGTCCAAAACGATCGACGACGCGACACTGATCGATAAATATGTCGTGCTTGCGTCCCTTGTTCGCGAAGAAATGAGCACCAAATGGGTCACCACAAACAATTACTACTTGAAACAGGGTGCGCGGCAGGTCTACTATTTCTCGCTGGAATTCCTTGTGGGCAAGTTCCTTGAGCAAAACCTGCAATACCTGGGTGCGCGTGCGTTATGCGAAGAAGGCCTTGCCGACCTCGGCGTTTCCCTCGATGAACTAATAGAATGCGAACCGGACGCCGGCCTTGGGAACGGTGGCCTGGGGCGGCTCGCCGCCTGCTTTTTAGATTCGCTTGCCAGTCTTGGCTACCCCGGCCATGGCTGCGGCATCCGCTACAAATACGGCCTGTTTAAGCAGCAGGTCGTGAACGGGTATCAGGTGGAGTTGCCGGATAACTGGCTGCGCCAAAGCAACCCGTGGGAGATCCGCAAGCCAGATAAAGCGGTCGTCGTTAAATTCAACGGCAATGTGCGCACCGAATTCGATGAAAACGGGCGCTCGTTCTTCACACACGAAAACTACCTGCCCGTGCTCGCCGTGCCATACGATATGCCCATACTCGGCAGCCACAACAACACAGTCAACACCCTGCGGCTGTGGAGCGCGGAATCGGTGGACGATTCGTTCGACTTCGCCTCGTTTTCCCGCGGCGACTACACAAACGCCGTATCCGGAAAGTATTCCGTCGAAGCGATCTCCGAAGTGCTGTACCCGGACGACTCCAACTATACGAACCGCCTGCTCAGGCTCAAGCAGCAGTATTTCTTTGTCTCGGCCGGGTTGCAGTCCATTGTGCGGCATTTCCGCCTCAAGCACAACGACCTCGCGCATCTGCCCGACTATATTGTGGTGCATATCAACGACACCCATCCCGCGCTCGCCGTACCCGAGCTCATGCGTATTCTGGTCGATGATGAGGGCTTTTCGTGGGAGGACGCATGGGAAATGACCACGCGCACCATCGCCTACACCAACCACACTATACTGCCTGAAGCGCTCGAAACATGGGCTGTCGATATTTTCCGGGAACTCATGCCCCGCATCTATATGATCGTGGAAGAAATCAACCGGCGCTTTGTAGAAATCCTGCATGAACGGTTCCCTGGGCAGGATAAGAAAATTGCCCGCATGTCTGTGATTGCGGACGGCGTGGTGAAAATGGCAAACCTTGCCGTGGTGGGTAGTTTCAGTGTAAACGGCGTCGCCGCTGTGCATACCGAGCTTTTAAAGAATGTAGTGATGAAAGATTTGTTTGAGATCTTCCCGGAAAAATTCAACAACAAAACAAACGGCATCACGCACCGCCGCTGGCTCATCAAAGCGAACCCCGATATGGCCGATATGATCACGGGCGTTATCGGCGATTCCTGGATCAAGGCGCCAAAAGAACTGCGGCGGCTGGCGGAATCTGCGGACGACCATGCGCTACACCACGAGCTTAGGAACATCAAGCGGCTGGATAAAGTCCGCCTCGCGGAATACATCAAAAAACAAAATGACATCACGATCGATCCCGATTCTATCTTCGATGTGCAGGTCAAGCGCATCCACGCCTACAAGCGGCAGCTTTTGAACGCGCTGCACATTCACTACCTCTATAATTGCCTGCGGGCCGACCCGCAGTTTGACATGACGCCGCACACGTTCATCTTCGCGGGCAAGGCCGCGCCCAGTTACTATTTCGCCAAAACGATTATCAAGTATATCAACGAACTCGCGCGGATTATAAACAACGACAAGCGCGCCGCGGAAAAGCTTAAGGTCGTCTTTCTGGAGAATTACAACGTCGCCCTTGCCGAGCTCATCTTCCCCGCGAGCGATGTATCCGAGCAGATTTCTACCGCGTCCAAAGAGGCTTCCGGCACCAGCAACATGAAATTCATGCTGAACGGCGCCGTTACGCTGGGCACAGACGACGGCGCCAATATTGAGATACGCCAGCTTGTAGGCGACGAGAATTTTGTGCTCTTCGGCCTTTCCGTAGAAGAAGTGCTGGAATATTACGAGCACGGCGGGTACGACGCGCAGGCGGCCTATAGGGGGGATGCCCGCATCCGCAAGGTGCTGGATCAAATCACAAGCTGCGAGCAATTCCCCAATGTGCCCCGCGAAGATTTCGCCTCGATTATCCGCGCGCTGATCGATTATAACGATGAGTTCTTTGTTTTAAAGGACTTTGACAGCTACGCGAACGCGCACCATAAAATTGACCGGCTATACCGGGATGAGGATACCTGGGGCCGCATGTCCCTCACAAATATCGCGATGGCCGGGCATTTTTCCAGCGACAACACGATCGAGCAATACGCGAAGGATATATGGAAGCTTAAAAAGTGTGACCCGGTGATGCCGTGAGGCTCGCTTGCATTGTGCCCCTGCCTCAGGATAGTAATGAACAAGCCGCCCTATGTGGGCGGCTTGTTTTGGCGTGTCTTTTATTCTATTTTTATTCAGTTTGTTCATCCAAAAGTTCATCCAGAAGATACAGCCTGCGCACATGGCGGAAAGAACTGCCCTCGGAAATCGCTTCCATAATAACGCCGTTGCGCGAGGACGAATTGTGGCATACGATCAGGTCGCCGTCCGCTTCGCGCCCGATCACGATGCCGACGTGGTTTCTGCCGCCGCCACCTCCCGGCGCGTTGTAAAAGAGCAGGTCGCCGGGCAACGCTTCCTCACGGGATATCTCGTAAGAATTTCCCCATTGGCTCGCCGTGCCGTAGCCCACGTTTTCCACAATATGCTGCACATACGCCTGCGTACTGCCGGCATCCTCACGGTTTAACGGGCTGTTTTCATCCGCGTTATAAAAACCGTTTATCATACTCCATAGCACAAAGCCGCTGCAATCCGTTCCAAACGCCCGCACAGTCCCTGTCTGTGTACTTCCCGCGCTGCCAACGACAGCCTGGTTTCCCCAGCGGGCGTCCCAGCCGATTGTGAGTGATTTGCCGCCCCAGAAATACTTTACATTTCCAACCAGCGAATAAGCTTTCCCCGCGATCTCCCTGCGCAGCGGAGCGACGCCTTCCGACAAAAACGACTCCAGTTCAGCAAGCTGTTCCTCTGTCAGCGTAATCATCTTGTCACTGCCATAGGAAACAACTCCATTAATAAAGGAATTTGGCTGATCGGTTTGCGGCTTCTCTGGTTCTTCTGGGGCTATCTCCACAGGAACAGGCGACTCGATGGCCGGAGATGACGCTGTTTCCGCCGCTGGCGGTAACGTGGCGTTGCCATTCTCTGTTCCGGGGTCCTGCGGCATAGTTCCGATTAACGGGGGCGGCGTCCTGTCATCCGATTCGGACGGCTTCGCGGGCTTAGCCGGGGACCGCTTCGCAGGCGCGACCGGGGGCTGCTCCGTAGGCTCAGTAGGCGCGGACAT
>DOMW01000050.1:0-489 GCA_003510345.1 Clostridiales bacterium
CTAAAGATTAGCATAATCGCGCCGGTTACAGCCATTACATTTTGCAATAACCCGATGGCAGACCCGGCAACAACCCCGCCGGCAGAAACGGCAACAGCGCCGCCGGAGACAACGGAACCGACGCCGCCGCCAGAGGCGTAGCGAAATAGGCACGCCGCGCATAATGCCGGATATAGCGTTAGAGTAAGTTCAAAAGAGGATGTATTTATACGGCCATAAAAAAGCAATGTTGATTGCTTTTTTATGGTTTTTCATAGTACTTATAGTTTTGCGAGATATGTTTCAATGGGCGACAGGTTTAGCCCGCTTGCATATGCTTTTAAGAACGCATACAGTGTTTGCGTGATTTTTTTGACGCCGCCCACGCTGTCCGACTCCACATTGACGGGAATGAGCGGGTCGTGCAGCGACAGGCGCACAAGGAACCAACCGTCGCCATCGTCCTTGCCGAACGAGACGCGGATCCCTTCGTGGTTATCCGGCGCGACA
>DOMW01000050.1:508-4771 GCA_003510345.1 Clostridiales bacterium
AAATCGTCCGCTTTGATATCCAGGCGGAACTCCTCGCTCTCCGCCGGTTCGCCGAGGTCCGCGATAAGGCCGGAAATACTGCCGCCTTCTCTTTTCAGTTTTGCCATTTCGATCAGCAGGCGGGTTATGAGGTACGCGCCGTCGTCCAGAAAATAATTTTCCCGAAGTGCCGCGTGGCCGGATGTTTCGATGGCGATCTGCGAATCGACCCCTTCGTTATTTAAGCGGATGCTTTCGTTGATCACGTTTTTATACCCGCGTTTAAACCGCAGGTGCTTGCCGCCCTTTTGCGCGATGAATTTCGCAAGGCCACTCGATGTGATAGAATCTGTCACGATGGTGGTGCCGGGAAATTCTTTTAGGAGTATGGCGGAAATCGCCGCAATCAGGCGGTTTTTGCTTAGTTCGACGCCGCCCCTATCCACCGCGCCCGCGCGGTCTACATCCGTATCGAATAGGACGCCAAAGTCGGCGTTATGCTTTACCACGGCGGAAACGATGCTTTGCATCGCCTCGCTGTCTTCCGGGTTTGGAATATGGTTCGGAAACGTGCCGTCCGGCTCAAGGAACTGGCTTCCGCTTGTATCCGCGCCAAGCGGCGCGAGCACATTTTCCGCGTAGAAGCCCCCCGCACCATTGCCCGCGTCCACAATGATCCTCATGCCCGCGAAAGGTTTTTCGGAACCGGTGGCGCGGATGACCTTATCCTTAAGCTGCGCCGCGTAGACGGACATGAGGTCTTTTTGCACAACCGTTCCCGGCGCGGCAGGGAGGGCAAAGTCATTTACCTGCGCATATTGCAGCAGCGCGGTGATATCCGTTTTTTCCAGTCCGCCGGCCTTTGTAAAGAATTTCAGGCCGTTCCGGTTCATGGGCAGGTGGCTGGCCGTCACCATCACGGCGCCGTCGGCAAGAAAGCCGTCCGTTACGGTGGACATAAACATAGCGGGCGTGGAGGCAAGGCCGCAGTCCATCACATGCGCGCCCATCTCCGTAAAGCCTTTGACGCATGCTTCAACGAGCGGCGGGCCGGACAGCCGGGAATCCCTTCCGATGGCGACAGTGACCTTGCCGCCGCGCCTTTCGGTGAGCCATTTCACGAACGAGCGGGCCAGCAGCGCCGCCGCTTCCGGCGTAAGGTTTGCGCCCTCGCCCAGCGCGATTCCGCGGATATCGCTGCCGTTTTGTAGTTTCATAAGATCCATAGTGGTTGTCCTTCTTTCCATGTGGTTGTTGCTGGTATTATTCTATCCCTTTTCCTGCGTTACCGCAAGGGGTTGATGTACGGCGGGAACCTGTAACGTTTCTGTAACAAAATAGTTGTATTATGCGTGTTTATAGGTTATGATGTATTCTATATGGAGTAAAAGAGAGGCTTATGTTACATGGGATTTTTCGGAATGAATTCTAATGATATAGGAATCGACCTCGGCACGGCTACGGTACTTGTGTATGTGCGCGGCAAAGGTATCGTGCTGCGCGAGCCTTCCGTGGTGGCGGTAGACAGGCTTTCGGGCCGGATGTTGGCCATCGGGGAAGAGGCGCGTATCATGCTGGGGCGCACGCCGGGCAACATCGTTGCGGTGCGGCCGCTGCGCGAAGGGGTCATTTCCAACTTTCACGATACGGAAAGGATGCTCAGGTATTTCCTGCGCAAGGTAATCGGCCGCCGGTTGTTTTTTAAGCCGCGTGTGGTGGTTTGCGTGCCTTCGGGCGTAACGGAAGTAGAAAAGCGCTCGGTAATCGAAGCGACGGAGGAAGCAGGCGCGCGGCACACGATGCTGATAGAGGAATCAATCGCCGCGGCGATTGGCGCGGGGATCGATATCGGCGCGCCACAGGGCAACATGGTGCTCGATATCGGCGGCGGCACAGCGGATACGGCGGTCATCTCCCTCGGCGGCGCGGTCATCAGCGATTCCATCAAGGTGGCGGGCGACCGTTTTGACGAATACATTTCCCGGTATATCAAAAAGAAATATAACATGCTGATCGGTGAACGGACGGCGGAAGAAATCAAGATCAATATCGGCTCCGCGTTTCCGCGCAAAGAGGAAGCGTATATGGAAGTGACGGGCCGCAACCTGATTTCCGGCCTGCCCAAAACGATCACAATCAGCTCGAATGAAACGATAGAAGCGTTGCAGGAACCGCTGAACCGCATTATGGAAACGATGCACGGCGTACTTGAGCGTACCCCGCCCGAGCTTACGGCGGACATCGCGGAGAACGGTATTTGCATGACGGGCGGCGGCTCGCTGCTCTATGGCCTAGACAGGTTGCTCACGGAGCGCACCAAAATTCCATGTTATGTGGCGGAAGACGCCGTATCGTGTGTAGCTATCGGCACGGGAAAAGCTTTGGAGAGCTTGGATCTGTTTGGCATGGGGGCGGTGTACGATTACCGCCGCGGCGATTATTACAGCCAGAATTACTGAGAGATTTAAAAGGATTGGTTTTTTAAGGAACTTCCGATCCTTTTTTTGCGTCAAACCGATTGAAATAGCCCGCAAAGAGGGTTATGCATGACAAGACATGTAAAATAGTTGTAAAGGGTCTGGCGCACGACCTGTTTTTGTACTAAAATGGGAAAGTGAAAAATCGTGTCGAATATTTTGAGGGCGGTTTGCCGTCGTCGATTAATGGAGGAAGTTATTTTGAAGAAGAGTATTTTGGCTTTTGTATTGGTTGCGGTGGTTGCGTCATGTGTCTTTTTTTCAGCTTGCAATGCGGGCGAAGGCTCTACAGTGCTGGGAGAGACAAGTATCTCATCTGGAACCGGCGAGGGAACGGCTATAGTGTCGGGCGATATAGAGGTGGAGCAGCTTGAGGACATCAATGAGGTGACGATCAACGGCGTGACCTACAAACAAAAGAACAATGTGATGAACATCTTACTGCTTGGCATCGACTCGGATGCCGAACGCGTCAAGCAAAAGATGGGCTGGCGTTCCGATATGATCATGCTGTGCACGATCGATAATGACACGGGGGCGATCACCCTAACTTCTATCCCGCGTGATACATACGCGAAAATATACCATGTCAACGAGAACGGTGAAGCGACAAACGAAGTGGTGGAGAAACTGAACCACGCCTATGCATATGGCGGCGGCCCAAACAGCTATTCCGCCCAAAACGCCGTACAATGCACGATGGAGTTTCTTACCTGCGACGGGCAGATCAGCGTGCCCATCCATAATTATATCTCGATCGACCTTGACGGGCTGCCGCAGCTTACCGACGCGCTGGACGGTGTGGAAGTGACGCTCGACCAGGCCGTATCCGACGTGGGCAGCGCGGGCGAAACGGTGGACTTAAACGGCAGCCGCGCGCGTAAGTTTCTGGAAAACAGGCACGACATGAGCGAGGGCGAAATGACACGCCAGTATCATGAGCAGTTGTTTATACAGTCTATGCTGGAGGAAATAAAAGACATGGGCGCGAAGGAAGCCGCCTCCGATCTGTATGAGACATTCATGAAGTTTACGCGTACAGACCTTTCTCTTGATACTGTAATGGATCTTGCCGGCAGTCTGGACAGCTCGAACCTCGACAATCTGGTCATGCAGCGTATGCAGCAGGGCGAAGGGCGCTACGAGGGGCCGGTGTGGTATTATTTTGCAAATATGGACGAAGTGTTGCAAATGATGCTGGCAACGCAGTACACGCCGGTATAAAAACAGATAACGGAACAGAATACATGGTTACGGCAGGGCGGCTCATTGGGCCGCCCTGTGCTTGTCTTCAATGCCCCATAGTTCATACTACAGGGTAGTTCATTTTGGGAATCGTAAAAGCTCCAGGTAATCGAGATTTGCCCTCGCCTCATACCCAGCGGGTGCCGTACGGGAATGGCCATTTTGCATGTAGTATTGTTTTCGCAACATAGGTGGCATAGGTGTTATATTGCCGGGCGGTACAGACTTCTTATGTAGATGGGTTCATCCTTTCTCGCGCTACGCGCGGGAAAGGTGATGGTACGAGGCTTTAGCCTGTTGAGCGAGCGAAGGGAGCGAAACAAATACCCACCCGCTATGCGGGTGCGCGACAGAGGTTATACAAAAAATCACCAATCCAGTAGTATAGAGATGTTCAAGCCCCTATATGAAGAAAGGAAGGGTGATTTAATGGCGGACAAAATGCACAGTCTGGCACACACGAAATGGATGTGTAAATATCATATCGCGTTCACACCCAAGTATAGACGCAAAGTAATCTACAATCAATACAAAAGTAGCCTGCGGGACATATTGAAGCAGC
>DOMW01000191.1 GCA_003510345.1 Clostridiales bacterium
CGGCCCCGGCAGCGCCCGTGCAAACGGCGGCGGTTCCGGCAGCGGCGCAAGACGGAAAACTGAAGGTTTCCCCGCGCGCTAAAGCAATCGCGCAGAACCAGAATCTCGACCTTGCGCAGGCGGTCGCAACCGGCCCGCATGGCAGGATCATCGAGCGCGACATTGTGGAGCTTTCCCAAAAAGGCGCGACATTGTCACCGGGTGGCGAGGCGATGCCTAGTGGCGCAGCGGCAGGGGCCGCGCCCGCCGCGGAATACGAGGATGTACCGCTCACGAACATCCGCAAGGTCATCGCGAAATCCATGCTGGCTTCCATACAGGGCATGGCGCAGCTTACGCATACGGCTTCGTTTGACGCGACGGATATCCTCGCTTACCGAAAGATGCTCAAGGCGAACGGCGAGGCGCTGGGCCTTGCGAATATTACACTGAACGATATCGTGCTGTTTGCGGTGTCGCGCGTGCTGAAGAACCACAAAGACTTAAACGCGCACTTTTTGGAAGATAAAATGCGTTATTTCAGTAGCGTGAACCTCGGCATGGCGGTGGATACGCCGCGCGGCCTGCTCGTCCCCACAATATTCGGCGCGGACGGCATGACGCTCAACGAGATTGCGGTTGAGGCAAAGCGCGTGGCCGTGGAAGCGCAGGAGGGCAGGATCTCCCCCGATTACCTCACGGGCGGCACGTTCACCATATCCAACCTGGGCGTGTTCGGCACCGAAAGCTTTACGCCCATCATCAACCCGCCGCAGACGGGCNNGGTGCCGACGATCTTCGGCGCAAGCGGTATGTCGCTCAAAGCCATTTCCGAGGCCGTGAAGGAGCTCGCCGCGCAGGCGCAGACGGGCAAAATTTCGCCGGAGCTGCTTTCCGGCGCGTCGTTTACGGTATCGAACCTCGGTTCCTTCGGCATAGAGAGCTTTACGCCGGTCATCAACCCGCCGCAGACGGGCATACTCGGCGTGAATACGGTGCAGACAAAAATAAAAGTGGCGGATGGCGAACTCGTGCCGTACCAGTCTATGGGGCTTTCGCTCACATACGACCACCGCGCGGTGGACGGGGCGCCCGCCGCGCGCTTTTTGCAGGAACTGTGCAGGACGCTGGAAAACTTTACGGCGCTGCTGGCGAAATAAACGGAACCGTAACAAGGAGGAATCCCTATGATATATGATTTGATTGTCTTAGGCGGGGGGCCTGCCGGGTATCTCGCGTGTGAACGCGCGGCGCACGAGGGTTTTTCCGTGCTGCTGTTTGAAAAGCGCGAGGTGGGCGGCGTGTGCTTAAACGAGGGCTGCATCCCCACAAAGACGCTGCTTTACACGGCAAAACTTGCGGACGGCGCGGCGCACGGCGAAAAATACGGCGTTACCTGCGCGGGCGCGTCCATAGACCACGCGAAGGTGGTGGCGCGCAAGGATAAAGTGGTAAAGACATTGACGGGCGGCGTGGCCGCCATGTTAAAAGGCCTCAAGGTGGAAGTGGTAAAAGCGGACGCCAAAATAACCGGCCGCAAGGGCAGCGGGTACGAAGTGGAGTCGGAGGGCAAACGCTACGAAAGCACGCGGCTTTTAATCGCCACGGGCAGCGAAGCGGCCTTGCCGCCCATCGACGGGCTGCGCGAGCAGTTTAACGCGGGTTTCGCGCTCACAAACCGCGAGATACTCGCGATGACGGAAGTACCCAAAGAACTTGTGGTGATCGGCGGCGGTGTGATCGGCATGGAAATGGCGAGTTATTTCAACTCGGCGGGCAGCGCGGTCACCGTGGTAGAAATGCTGGAGCAGGTGGGCGGCCCCATCGACGGCGAGATTGCCGCGCTTTTGAAGAAGAATTACGAGAAAAAAGGCATTACATTTAAAATGGGCTGCAAGGTAACAAAGATAGAAGCGGGCGGCGTGGTATATGAAAAGGACGGCAAAGCGGAAAAAGTAAACGCGGATAAAGTGCTCGTATCCATAGGCCGCACGCCGAACACCGATGGCATCGGCCTGGAGAATATCGGCGTTTTGGTGGAACGCCGCGCCGTCAAAACGGACGAGTGCATGAAGACCAACCAGCCCAACGTGTACGCGGCGGGCGATGTGAACGGCTGCAGCATGTTGGCGCACACGGCCTACCGGGAGGCGGAGGTCGCCGTAAACAACATGCTGGGCAAAAAAGACAAAATGAAGTACAACGCCATACCGGGCGTCATCTACACAAACCCGGAAGTGGCGGGCGTGGGCGAGACGGAACAATCCGCCAAAGAAAAAGGCATGGATGTCGCGGTAAAAACGGTCTCCATGCGCTTTGCGGGCCGCTATGTCGCGGAAAATGAAGGCGGCGACGGTATTTGCAAGATCATTGTTGATAAAAAATGGAACAAGCTCGTGGGCGTGCACATGATCACAAACTATGCCTCGGAAATCATCTGGGGCGCGGATGTGCTCGTGGCCAAGGAAATGAACATTGAGGACATCAAAAAGATGGTGTTCCCGCACCCCACGGTTTCGGAGATCATACGCGAGGCGATTTTCCAATTGTAAAAAAGAAAAACCGCGGCGCGGAAGAGCGCGTGCGGTAAAATAAGGGATTGGCACGCTGCGAATAAAGAATAAAAAAGGAGAGAAAGCACATGACGAAAAGTCTGAACATCGACCCTAAGAAGATGAGGAAGCCGGGGAAGATCACATTCAGGGATATCCCCATGAATACGTACCAGAAAACGGTGAAGGACGAGAAAAAGAACTTTACCAAAGAACAATTCCTGCATATCTACCGCGATATGTGGGTGGTGCGTGAATTTGAAACCATGCTGAACGAGATCAAAACAAAAGGGCAGTATCAGGGCATAGAATACAACCACCCCGGCCCGGCGCATTTGGGCATCGGCCAGGAGGCGAGCTATGTGGGCCAGGCGTTTGAGCTTGGCATAGAGGACTTCGCGTTCGGCTCGCACAGGAGCCACGGCGAGATACTCGCGAAGGGTATGTCCGCCATCGAGAAGCTTTCGGATAAACAGCTTACGGATATCATGGAAAACTTCTTTTCGGGCGAAACATACGCCGTTGTAAAACAGCACACGAATTACAAGAAAGTAAAGGACATGGCGCGTGAGTTTTTGCTTTACGGCATGATCGCCGAGACATGGGGCAGGCAGACGGGCTTTAACCGCGGTTTGGGCGGGTCGATGCACGCGTTTTTCACGCCGTTCGGCGTGTACCCGAACAACGCGATCGTGGGCGGCAGCGGGCCAATCTCTACGGGTGCGGCGCTCTTCAAGCGCGTAAACAAAAAACCGGGCATGGTTGTGTGCAACATAGGCGACGGCGCGATCGGTTGCGGCCCCGTATATGAAAGCATGAACTTCGCGTCGATGGACCAACTGACGCAGCTTTGGGATAAAGACCACAGCGGCGGGCTGCCCATCATCTACAACATTTGGAACAACAGCTACGGTATGGGCGGGCAGACATGCGGCGAAACGATGGGTTACGGCGAAGTGGCGCGCCTCGGTGCGGGCGTGAACCCGGACGAAATGCATGCCGAGCGCGTGGACGGCATGAACCCGCTCGCGATGATCGACGCGTACAGAAGGAAGCGCAAGGTCATCGAAGACCGGAAAGGCCCCGTGCTGCTCGATGTTGTGACGTACCGCTATTCCGGCCACAGCCCGTCCGATTCTTCTTCCTACCGTTCAAAGGAAGAGGTCGCGATGTGGGAGAAGATCGACTGCATCAAAACATTCGGGCAGCAGCTTGTGGAGGCGGGCATCGCCACCGAGAAAGAGCTGCAAGATATCGAAGCCGGTATCCGCGCGGATATGATATGGGCGGTGAAGCTCGGCAAAGACGAGCAGGTTTCCCCGCGCATAGACCTCGCGAAAGACCCGGACGCGATTGCGGACATGATGTTTACCAACCTCGCGATCGAGAGCAGGGACCCCGACAGAAAGCCGGACGTGCTGGAAAAGTATGACGACAACGAAAAAGTGAAGAAGCTCAAGAGCAAGGTGCGGAGCGCGTTTGACGAGAACGGCAAAGCGGTTTCCAAGATAAAGGCGTACAACATTCGCGACGCGATATTTGAGGCGACGATGGACAGGTTCTACAAAGACCCGACGTTCATCGCTTACGGCGAGGACAACCGCGATTGGGGCGGCGCGTTTGGCGCGTATCAGGGTATCACCGAGTCGATCCCCTATCACCGGTTCTTCAACTCACCCATTTCCGAAGCGGCGATCGTGGGCACATCCGTCGGCTACGCGCTTTGCGGCGGCCGGGTGATGAGCGAGCTGATGTACCTCGACTTCATTGGCCGCGCGGGCGACGAAGTGTTTAACCAGATGAGTAAATGGCAGGCGATGAGCGGCGACGTGCTGAACATGCCGTTTGTGCTCCGCGCCAGCGTAGGTTCCAAGTACGGCGCGCAGCATTCGCAGGACTGGTCGGCGCTGTGCACGCACATCCCGGGCCTCAAGGTCGTGTTCCCCGCCACACCTTACGACACAAAGGGTATGCTGAACGCGGCGCTCAATGGCAGCGACCCAGTGGTGTTCCTGGAAAGCCAGAGGATCTACGACATAGGCGAGATGTTCCAAAAAGAAGTGCCTAAAGGGTATTACGAGATACCGCTCGGAGAGCCGGACATCAAAAAAGAAGGCGGCGATCTAACGATACTTTCGGTGGGCGCGACACTGTACCGCGTGATGGACGCCGTCAAAATACTCGAGGAAAAATACGGCGTTTCAGTGGAAGTGATCGACGCGCGCAGCCTGGTGCCGTTCAACTATGAAAAAGTGCTCGCTTCTGTGAAAAAGACGGGGAAAATCATCGTGACGGGCGACGCTTGCGAGCGCGGTTCGCACTTAAAGGACTTCGCGCAGACCATAAGCGAGGTGGCGTTTGACGACCTGGACGCGCCGCCGGTGGTCGTGGGCGCCAAAAACTGGATCACGCCCGCGCACGAGCTGGAAGGCTATTTCTTCCCGCAACCGGAGACGATCATCGACGCGGTGCACGAGCGCATCATGCCGCTTTCCGGCCATGTGCCCACCACGAACCAGACGGAACTCAAGCAGATAGAGAACGCGAAAAAAGGTGTTTGAGGCGGATAAGCCAACAACTGAAAACGCAAGATTGCTGAGCAATCTTGCGTTTTTTGTGTACGAGGCTTTAGCCTGTTGAGCGAGCGAAGGGAGCGAAAGAAATACCCACCCGCTATGCGGGTGCGCGACAGAGGTTATACAAAAAATCACCAATCCAGTAGTATAGAGATGTTCAAGCCTCTATATGAAGAAAGGAAAGGTGATTTAATGGCGAACAAAATGCACAGTCTGGCCACACGAAATGGATGTGTAAATATCACATCGTGTTCACACCCAAGTATAGACGCAAAGTAATCTACAATCAATACAAAAGTATCCTGCGGGACATATTGAAGCAGCTGTAGGCCGCTGTGCTGAACATTGTATTCAAGCTGTCTATGTTCCTCCGGCGTGAGACGCACCACAAATTGTATATTGCGTTTACGCACAAATCACCTCCTGTTCATCCGGGGTGTAAGGGGCAGCGCCCCTTACAAGCGAATTTGGATATCCAAATTCAGTGCTTGGTAAGACAACGCGGGGCGTTGTCTTGGTGTCCACAACGTCAATATTCGTTGTCGTTTCATCGGGCGTCGCCGCGTTCAGTTTACGTTGTACGCTTTCATATGCAGAAGTCCTCCTCGTTTATTATTATCCAATACAAAAAAGCACCGGTGTAATTCCGATGCCCTCAGTTATGGTTACTCCAGCCGAAGAAGTATATTTACCGCGTCGGCTCCCTTTCGGGTTTTGCCTTAGCCAGCGGGATATGAAACATTCTGCAATAATCCTTTTCCGTTTCGATCAGGCAATCAGCGATCAGGCAAATGAACGGGTCGTTATCCGGCGATTTTTCACGCTGAGAAATGCGCAGCGCGTCTATGTAGTCTCCCCTGCGCACAGGCGGTATAATAGAAACCGTGTACCCAGCGTTTATCAGCGCAAGATTCATCAGCAATCGCGCTGTGCGCCCGTTACCGTCTATATATGGGTGTATATCGACAAAATATTTATGTATCAGCGCCGCCCATTCTATCGGATGCGTTTTTTCTTTCAGGCGGTTCATATCGTCAACAAATTTCGCCATCAATCCCGGCACATCTTCGGGCGGTGGCGGCAAATATTCCGTTCCCGTTATGATAACCTGTTCCGTTCGGTATTTCCCCGCCAGATTTTCGTCAATAGCGTTATAGAAAAGATAATGCAGGCGGGCTATTATATCCTCTGTAAGCATTAGAGGGTGCGTTTTGGAAACTTCCAGTATAAAATCGTATGCTTTCGCGTGGCCGGTGGCTTCATAATAATCTCTGATCGGTTTGCCGCCAACCGTTATGCCATCCTCAAGCAAAACCTTTGTTTCCGTTATCGTTAGGCTGTTCCCTTCCAGCGCGTTACTCGCGTAGGTTAGGCCGATTTTGAAATAGTCGCGCAGCTTTTTAGCCGCCGTTTCACTCAACGGCCTTTGGGAATCAATCGTTTTCTTCAATTCGTCCGCCCTCGCAAACAGGGCGTTTTTATTATTACTCAATATCCTGCTCACCTACTTCCATCATTATAATTATACCATGAATTATGTGTCTTGTGAACGCGGCAAACCGCGCTATTACCTCACCATAGCCCGTGCTTGCCGTTGCCGCCGCTGTGTGTCCTCATATGCGGTAGAGCGCAGGGTAGCGCAGGTAGCTTTGGCGGTATTGGGGAGATAATCGGCTCGTTGGCACTTCTTTTTGTGTGTTTTATCCTTTTGCGCGTGATACCCTATGAAAGAGCATGGGCTTTCAAAGGTTTCCGAGATTGAAGACAAGTATGACGAACTTCATAACCGTCGTGATAATGCCCTCTTTATATTGAATCAATATGACCATCGGATTGAAGCACTGGACGAGCATATCCGGCAGGGCGAAATCTATCGTCAGCACCGTAACCTTCACGCGGAATATATGCAGCTCAGACCGCATAAGCAACGTAAATTTTATGAAGCGCACCATGCAGAATTGACACTGTTTGAAGCCGCCGATCAGTATTTCAAAGATAATCATATTGAAACGGATTTTTCTATCAGCGAATGGAAAGATGAGCGGGTTAGGATGTCCGCAAAAAATAACGAAGCCTACCGTGAATACAGTGCTGCGGCGCGGGACTACGCTAAAATAGTGGA
>DOMW01000082.1:0-206 GCA_003510345.1 Clostridiales bacterium
CCCTGTTCGGGGTATTAAGCGCGGCTATTAAGCACCATGCAGCCAAAACAACTACGATGATTAAAAACAGGCATAAAAGCCCTATAGCGCGGTCATCATTGGACCGGGTTCTCCTAAGCTTGCTGTGATTCATTGATTTTATTATGAACAAAGATGTTGAAAAATATGTCGCGAAAAACGCGAACCACTTAACATGATTCGCGTAA
>DOMW01000082.1:249-3246 GCA_003510345.1 Clostridiales bacterium
TACCACTTGGCTATGGCGCCATATTAAATTGTATTGGGTGCAGCCACCGGCTGCTGGAGCGGTAGACGAGATTCGAACTCGCGACATCCACCTTGGCAAGGTGGCACTCTACCACTGAGCTACTACCGCAAAAACGTGGTGCGGGCGAAGAGATTTGAACTCCCACGCCTAAGGCACCAGATCCTAAGTCTGGCGCGTCTGCCAATTCCGCCACGCCCGCACGTGATTACGCGCATGGATTATTATAAGGAATGGGGAAGAATATGTCAAGGGCTTGGAAGGGCATTTTGATTATATAAAATATGGAAGGTAACCCGTTGAGATACCACGGCAATGAGTATATAATACTGCTAATACAATAAGGGGGCTACTTATGAAACTACTAAAAGAACTGGCAATTTTATTCCTGCTTTGTATGGTGGGCGAAGTACTGTCCTATTTCCTGCCGTTTTCCATACCAGGGAGCGTGATAGGGTTGTTCCTGCTGCTCGCGCTCTTGTTTTCCGGCAAGCTGGGGGCCGACCCGCTCGCGTTGACGGAGAACTTTTTTCTTACCAACATGCCGCTTTTTTTTATTCCGTCAATCTGTTCGCTCATTACGATCATATCGGTAATAGGGGATGTACTTGCGGCTGTACTGTTTATCTGCATCGTCACTACGGTGATCACATTTTTTGTAACGGCGTATGTGGTAAAACTTGTAAGTAAGCTGCAAAATAATCTACCCTCAAAAACAGTGCAGGAGGAAAACTGATGGAACTTTTAACCTCACCTTTTTTTGGCGTAACTTTAACAGTGGCAGCCTACCTTGCCGGCGTCTATATCAACAGAAAGACAAAGCTCACGATTTTGAATCCGCTGCTTATATCGGCGGCGATTGTGATTGCCGTGCTTATGGTTTTCCATATCGAATATGACGCATACCGCACAGGCGCGAATATCATAAGCGTGTTGCTGGTTCCGGCAACGGTATGTCTGGCGGTTCCTATTTATAAAAAGCGCGCGTTATTGAAGAAATACTGGCTGCCGGTGCTTTTGGGCTGCGCCGCCGGTGCGGTGACCTGCATTGTCTGTGTATGGTTGTTGTGCGGCTTGTTTGGGCTGGATGCGCAGGTCACAAAATCCATATTGCCAAAATCTATAACCACACCCTTTGGCCTGGCTGTCTCGGAAGCAATCGGCGGAATCCCGTCGCTCACCGTTGTGTGTATTATCATAACCGGGTTGTTTGGCGCGACATGCGCGCCTTGGCTGATCAAATGGTTCCGGGTTACGGATCCTGTCGCCGCCGGTCTTGCGATCGGCACATCGTCGCATGCCCTCGGTACGGCAAAGGCGATCGAGATAGGGGAGACGCAGGGCGCGATGTCCGGGTTGGCTATTTCGGTTGCCGGAATCGTAACAGTGGTGGTCGCGCTGTTTTTTTAAGCGCGCTTTACTACAAAAAAGAGATAGGGTATAATAACAGAGAAAAAACAGGGAACGCAATAGAGAATACATGGAAGAGAAGAAAAAACCGATTGGGTTTTATGATTCGGGCGTAGGCGGCATCAGTGTGCTGCGGCAGACAATAAAATTACTTCCCGGTGAGGATTATATTTATTTCGGCGATAGCGCGAACGCGCCGTATGGCATGAAAGACGAGGAGGAAATTAGAAGATTTTCGCTCGCCTGCGGCGATTTTCTGCACCAAAAAAATGTAAAAGCGATTGTGATTGCGTGCAATACCGCAACGAGTATTGTGGTAAAGACGATGCGCGAAAACTACAATATACCCGTCATCAGCATGGAACCGGCGGTGAAGCCCGCCAAAGAAGCGCACAGGGCAGGGGATATCCTTGTGCTGGCGACGCCCGCCACACTGAAACAAGCGCGCTACCACGCGCTTCTTGCGCGGCTTTCCATACGCGACCGCGTGGTGGACGTGGAATGCGCGGGGTTGGCCGAGCTGGTGGAAAACGGCGATCTTTCGAACCCGCAAATCAAAGCGTGTATTTATGAAAAACTGCGCGCCCACGCGGGCAGGAAAAATGTCTGCGCGCTTGTGATAGGCTGTACGCATTATTCTTTCATAAGCGACCAGATCAACGAGGTGGCAAAAAAACTGCTGCGCGGTTCCTGCGAGATTTATGACGGCATGTATGGCACGGCGCGGCGCACGGCGGGCGTCCTTTCAGAGAACGATTTGCTGAACCCAACCAACAGGCGGGGAACCGTGCGGTTTTTTTCTTCCCTGCAAACGGACACAGAAAGCAAATTCAGGCATTTTCTGGAATTATAATCNNNAAATGTAATGGAATTGTAAAAAGTATGGAACAAACCACGGCGTGGGCGCGTCTTTAGTACGAAGACCACGAACGGAGAAGAGCAATGAACTGCAATAAATGCAAAAAGTGGATCCATCTTTACCTTGACGGCGCGCTAGGCCCCGATCAGGAGGATTTGTTCTTTTCGCATATCGAAAATTGCCCGGAATGCGCGAGCTATTATGAAGATATGGTATGGATGCTGCGCAGGATGCCGGAAGAAGAGGCCGGCCTTCCCGGTGGATTCTCCAACAGATGGCGCGGCGCTGTTGCGCGGCTGGGGCAACCTGCCCGCCGGGTGAACTATAAGGTGCTCGTTCCCGCGCTTGCCGCATGCCTGTGCGGGGTTTTTGTGGTATCGGCTGTTTTTGCGGGGGATTGGGGGATACGGAACCTTTCCAGCGGCTCGAACGAACGGCCGCAGAGCGCGGAAGAGGGCGGGGAAACCAAGCCCGCTGATAATTTTTGGGGAATATTTTCGCCGCCCGAAGAAAATGTCGCCCCTGGGGTTTCAACTATTGAATCGGGAAATACAGACGAGCAGCAAGCCGTGCAGGGCAGCGACCCACAAGAGAGCGACCTGGGTGCGGCAACTCCGCCGCAGAGCGCGTCTATTACCAGCGGCATGGTCGAAAGCCAGCCGAGCGCGGAACCCGGCGCGGGGAGCGGCGTTTCCGCTCTGGCGGAAGCG
>DOMW01000082.1:3251-5079 GCA_003510345.1 Clostridiales bacterium
TCACAAAGGAAATCGAACTTGTGCCCGGGCACCCGGTCGTGCGGGCGGCGGGAAATGATATGCGTAAACAGATCATGGCGCGTGTGATCGACTTGCAGGCGGGCGGCGTGGTTGTGCAGCTTTTTGAANNCGGAGCAGGCGGTTGTATTGGAGGCGGACAGCGCTGTGCTGGCGGAGATATTGCTGCACTTCGGGCTGGAAAATGTGCTGGCATCCGGCGCGTATCCATCGCCAACGCCGCAGGCGGACGCGGCGCAGCAAACGCCGCAGGTTACGCAGCTTGAGATATTGTTTGAGTAATACGAGACAAAAATATGGAAATCTGAAAACGGGAATGGTATAACAAAAAAACGCGGGATATTTATATAATCCTGCGTTTTTTGTTTTGTCTGGCTTACGTGTCTTATTGACCTGCCCTGTGGTATAATACCTTTTATTACTGCGGCGCGGTAAACCTTCCGGTGGCGGCGCCGAAAATCAAAAAGATGCCGAGAGCGATGATCATGGAAATCAAAAGCGCGCGCATGAAGTACATAAGCCGTATGCCCGTGCGCTTTTCCACTTGGTTCCTGCCGAGCATCGCAGCAGCAAAAAGTATGAGCCACAGCCAGCTAAACAACTGATTTTCCGGGTCGATATATGCCCCGGAAAAAAGGGCGATCATGATACCTGCCCCAAAAGCGATCCCCAGGAATATTTGCCAGAATTTTTGCTGGGAAGGCGTGAGCTTTGGCACATAAGGTTCCGGCTCTACCGGTTCTTCGTCCGCCACCTCATCCGCGTTTCGTATTTCCATTTCAGGTTCTTCATCGCCGCCGGGCCCGGGCGCGGCGGTCACAACGATGTCGTTTTCTTCCGCCGTCTCGCCTTGCGTGGTAGTCTTAGTGTTCTTTTCGTCTTGCATACTGTTACCCCAAATCCACAATATTTGATTCACGGATTATTATTGCATATGGGATAAAATATTTCTATATTTATTGAAAAAAATATTTATTTTTTTTATACAATCTGTTACACTATTGCTGTTCGGGTCATTTTAGATAAAGAGCGGAAACTTTTTTTTTATTATTTTACCGGATTATTTGGAATTCCCCTGGCACGGCCGCGAAACCTGCCGGATAACATTTAAAAAAATATTGGGAGGATCTCTATTTATGAAGGCATACAATCCACAGGACATCTATAATATTGCGGTTGTGGGGCACGGCGGCGAAGGGAAAACGACGCTCACAGAGGCGTTTTTGTTCAATTCAGGCGCCGTTGAGCGTATGGGGCGTGTGGAAGACGGGAATACAGCGACGGACTACGACCCGGAAGAAACAAAACGCCAGATATCCATAGGGCTTGCGCTGGCGCCGGTGGAATGGAAAAATAAAAAATATAACCTGATCGATGTACCGGGATACTTTGACTTCGTTGGGGAAGCTGTCGCGGCCTATGCGCTGTGCGACTCGGCGCTTATTGTGGTCAGCCCCAAAGATAATGTGCCGGTCGGCGCGGAAAAAGCATACGCGTATTGTGCGCGGCACGCCATACCGCGGGCGTTTCTTGTAAACCAGATGGACAAGGAAAACGCGGACTATATGAAAGCGGTCGCGGCATTGCAGGCAAAGTACCCGTCAGTTATTACACCCCTGCAATATCCTATTATGCAGGGAGATAAATTCATAGGCGTCGTAGATATCATTTCGCGGCAGGCGGCGCTGTTTGACGGTAAAAACGCGGATATCCCGGCGGATATCGCGGGCGAGGTCGATTCCCTGCGTGAGCAACTGGTAGAAAACGCGGCGGGAAACGACGAAGAACTGATGGAGAAGTATTTCGACGG
>DOMW01000082.1:5102-11735 GCA_003510345.1 Clostridiales bacterium
CCTGTGTTTGTGACGGCGGCCGCGCCTAACCTGGGTGTGAAAAACCTGATGGACGAGCTTTTGAACCTGATGCCTTCCGCGGCGGAAATGGCGGACGTACCCGCGAAAGACAAGGCGGGCAAGGAAATAACGGTGAAGCGTGATCCTTCCGCGCCGTTCGCGGGGCAGGTCATGAAGACGATCGCCGACCCGTTTGTAGGGAAGATATCCATCATCAAGGTGTTCTCGGGCACGCTCTCATCGGATATGTCCGTGGTGAACGCCGAGACGGAAAAGAATGAAAAAACAAGTAACCTTGGCGTAATGCGCGGCAAAAAACTGGTCAATATCGATAAACTCATGGCCGGTGACATCGGCGCACTCGCCAAATTACAGGGAACTGTGACGAGCGACACGCTTTGCGCGCAGGGCAATATCGTGAAATTTGACCGGCTAGTGTTCCCGCTGCCGTGCATCTCGTTGGCGGTAGAGGCGAAAAAGCAGGGCGACGAGGAAAAAGTATTCGCCGGGCTGCACAGGTTTGAAGAGGAAGACCCGTCGTTCAAGGTCACAACAAACGCGGAAACGGGTGATACGCTCGTGAATGGCATGGGCGAAATGCACCTTGAGGTCATACTGCAAAAACTCAAGAATAAGTTTGGCGCGGAGGGCGCGTTAAAAGAACCGCGCGTGCCGTACAGGGAAACGATCAAAAGAATGGCGGAAGCCGAAGGGAAGCATAAAAAGCAATCGGGCGGCGCGGGCCAGTTCGGCGTGGTGCAAATGCGTTTTGAGCCGATCATGGACGGTTCCAATGATTTTGAGTTCGTGAATAAAATCGTGGGCGGCGTAGTACCCAAGGAATTTATCCCGGCGGTGGAAAAAGGCTTGAAAGAAGCGATGAAGCACGGCGTGCTGGCCGGTTATCCGATGGTGAATGTACGCGCCACGCTGTATGACGGTAAGTATCATCCGGTAGACAGCAAGGAGGTCGCGTTCAAATCGGCGGCAAGGCTTTCCTATAAGGCGGCTTGCGTAAAGGCCGACCCGGTGCTGCTTGAGCCTATCTGCAAGGCGGAAGTGTTGATCCCGGACGAATACATGGGCGATATCATCGGCGACCTCAACAGGCGGCGCGGCAGGATACTCGGCATGAACCCCAAAGACGGGGAACAGGAAGTCGTTGCCGAGGTGCCTATGAGCGAGATGACAAAATACGCGACAGATTTGCGTTCTATGACGCAGGCGCGCGGGTCATTTAAGCTGACGTTTGAGCGCTATGAGGAACTTCCCGGCCAGATGGCGGCGAAGGTGATCGAGCAGGCCAAGATCGACGCCGAGGAAGAGTAAACCTTGGTGTTTTACCCGGCCACCGCACCCCAACTCGAAAGCGGGCGGGTAGCCGGGTCGTAGAATTAGAATTATAGGATCATGCAAAAGCGGCATATGCCGGGGAATCCGGGGTGTGCCGATTTTTTATGTGCTTTGCCATTGGCGCAAGAGGAAGAAAACTTTTGCAAAATTGCTTGACTGGCAAAAGCCGCTGTATTATAATATCTCTTGCTGGTGCAAAACAGATTTATGTTTTACGCCGGATAAAATGGAGAGGTTCCCGAGTGGCTAAAGGGAGCAGACTGTAAATCTGCCGTCGACGACTTCGATGGTTCGAATCCATCCCTCTCCACCATTTTTTATTAGTCTGCGGACATGGCGGAATTGGCAGACGCGCTAGATTCAGGTTCTAGTGGGCTTACGCTCGTGGAGGTTCAAGTCCTCTTGTCCGCACCATCTTAAAACACATCTTAGGGTGTGTTTTTTACTTTTGTGGAGCGGCTCTCTAAGCATTTATGCTTGTTAAAGCAAAACGTAGTGGCGGTGCTGGAATGAGTATTATATTACAGACTTATGTTATAATATTATATACAGGCAATTGTTATATTTTGTATAAGGGCGTCTGTGAAGCGTCAATTGTACAAAGTTAAGAGTTATTTGTGATACAAACAAGTTTTCAGATAAGCTTGTGTAGTCATTATCCTTGTGCAGGAGAGGAGATTATATATGAAAAGAAAAAAGCGGACACTATTCATACTGGCTGTCATTACAGTCGCTTTATGCGCGTGTGCGCCGGTTAAGCCCGTAGCAGATTACGATGCTTTAGGCATGTGCGTGGGGCTTGAATATCAGTATTATTCCGATATCTACAACCCCGCCTATCAGATTGTTTCAAGGGACGATGGAGATATACTATTATACGAGATTCAGGCCGGGTATGACAGCAAAGGAACTGCTGAAATACTTAGGACCGCCGAGCTTAATAAGGGCGTATTGCTAGAATTGACACGCATCATACGTGAAAATGATCTGTATAGGTGGAACGACTATAAAAATGAGCAGGAAGTGCTGAGGGCAGACGGCAGCGGTTTGCATTTCACAGCGGAATACGAGAATGGGCAAGCGTTGGTGATAAACGCGAATAGCCCGTTCCCGGAGGGTTTATGGGATGATATTTCGCCTGTGACTGAGTACACGGAACAGCTCTTTTAGGGCACACTTTCATTTTCCAGTTAAACTATGATAATCCGAACCTTGCACCGGTTAGCGAAGGGTTCGGATTTGTCATATATTTGCTCTAAAAGTGATTTTTCTTATTTTTTCATAAATATTCAGTATTACCGAATATCATGGTATAATCTAACATAAATGATAAACATAGTGAAATACGTGCAACAGTGGAAGGGAACAAGTGGTATGACGATTCGGAGAATAAACAGTATGCTCATACTTGCGGTCGCGATTATTTCTGTTGCTGTTATCGCGTATGCCGCGGCTGGCGCCGTGAATACAAAGGTTCTTACGCAATATGTGGAAGATACCTATAATGATGCTTATTTGCTGACTGTAAAAACAATGCAGCTAAAAACGATACTGTTTTATGCACGGGAGACAATGCACGATGTGACGGAAAATAAAAACGCGGCGGAAACCGAAGAGGGGTTGCAGCGGCTGTACGCAAACCGCGCCATGCTGGAAGATTTGCTTCAGTCGCTCGGGAATAGGATAACGGAAGAAGACACGCGCGCGCTTAAAGCGTATTTTGATCGGTTCATTGAATTGAATGACGAAATCATCGCGCTTGCCGGGGCGGGGGAAAGCGAGGAAACCTACCGGCCATTGATGCTGGAGGCGGAAGCGGTCTTTTTTAACCTAAGCAGATTGTTGGATCGGGCGATCGAGAATGGGATGCAGGAGATAGAACGGTATGTAGTGCAGTCACGGGAGCTGAACGAACAGATAAACAATGCGCGGGTATTGTTTTTTATTGTGGTTATCGGCGTATCGCTTGCAACGGGTGTTGTTTTTGCGCGTATCATATCCTTGCGCAATAAAGAGATATACCGGAGGGAAATGCTGTTTAGCGTCATTTTGGAAAATGTGGACGCGGTGTTTATCGTTCACGACGGAAAAAGCGGCGAGGTGCAGTTCGCGAGCGAAAATGCGGAGCGTATACTCGGTATAGACTTCAAACCGGGCATGCCGCGAAATAGCCTGCAAGAAAAGCTGGGAGAAGACGTCTATGCGAAGCTTAAGGAAATCTATGAAAACAGCTTCGTGAAAAAGGTGACGGAAATCGAATTTGAATTGGTTCATAGGCAAACGGGTGAGATACTGTCATTGCGCAGCAAGGTCTTCCCGCTTTTTGATAAAAAGAACGAGCGCATCCAGTTTGTGAGCGCAACGCAGGATATCACACAGGATAAGCTGGCGCGGCAGGTACTGAGCGAGGCTTTACGGAAAGCGGAACATGCCAGCGTGGTGAAGAGAGAGTTTTTATCAAGAGCCAGCCATGAGCTGAAAACGCCTATCAACGCTATATTAGGGATGAAAGCGGTCGCGGAGCTTGCGATGGGCGACGCGGAGAAACTCGAAAACTGCATGGAAAAAATCGACTGCGCCGCAAAATGCTTACTGCGTATGGTAGATGAAATGCTGGATGTAGCCGACATGGAAATGGATCAAGCGGAAGGGGAGCGTCAACCGTTTAATTTGGACCGGCTGCTAGAAAATGTCTCATCATGCGTTCATGTGCGCGAGGCGGGGAAAAAGTTTTTCTTTCATGTGGAGAAAGAGGAGGGGATGCAACAAAACCTGATCGGCAATGAAGCGGGTATCCGCCGGATCCTGCTAGAGTTCCTCGCGAACGCGACAAAGGCTGCGGGGGAGGGCGGCAGCGTCACACTACATGTCCGGCAGCACGACATCTCGGAGGCGGCTGTATTTACGCGCTTTACAGTGCGTGGCAGCGCGGGCGGAAAAGGAGACGCCGCGGTTTTTAGTGCGTCTGAAGCGGATGAATCCATACCAGAAAATCTCGGGTTTTCCATGTCGGTCTGTAAAACCCTCGCGTCGCAAATGGGCGGCGATATTACAATCACAAGCGGGGAAAACAGGGCAGGAGAGTTCATCTTTGATATTAAGACGGATTTTGCGGCACCATCGGGTTTTCAAAGCCGCCGCGAGAGGCCGATCGATCAATTTGATTTTTCTGGAAAACGTATTTTGATCGTGGAAGATAACGAGGTCAACATGGAGATCGCGAATGAATTGATGAAAGCGGTTGGTTTTACTACCGAGCTTGCTTATGACGGAAATGAGGCGGTGGAGCGGTTTTCAAACAGTCCGGTGTACTATTATGATATTGTACTGATGGATGTTCGAATGCCCCAAATGGATGGCACGAGCGCCGCGCGCGCAATCAGGGCGCTGCCGCGAGAGGACGCGATGCGCATCCCCATCGTGGCGATGACGGCCAGCTCTTCACATGAAAGTGTCAATGAGTCGATCGGGAACGGCATGGACGCGCATGTCACAAAACCGGTCATGCCGCAAAAAGTCATGGTGGTATTGGAAGAACAGCTAAAGAAATACGGGAGGATGTAATGGACAACAGAAAAAAAGAAAACCTTGCTAAAGCGGGTGTGGACGTGGAGGACGGGATCGCGCGCGTGCTTGGTAATGAAGAGCTGTACGAGAAGCTTTTGGGTAAGTTTTTAAAGAACGAAAGCCTGCAAGCGGCGAAAACGGAGATTGGGAGAGGGGACTTGGGCAGCGCGCGCAAGCACCTCCATACGCTGAAGGGCCTTGCCGCAAATCTTGGTATGGAAAGGCTGCGCGCCGAAAGCGCGGAAGCGGAGAGCGCGCTGAAAAATGGCAGGGAGCCGGAAAACATGGAAAGTCTCCAAAAAAGTTATCAGGATATAGTGGAAATATTGGTAAAAGAATAGCCTTTTATAAAACCTTCATGTAACATAGTGTTCATTTCGCCGAAAATATGTTAAAATCTAATAAGATGAGTTTACATAGGTTTATAATGCCAAAAAGCATTATGAACCCCGTGCTTTGCGCGACATTAAACTACAGGGTGTTTTAATAGGAAAATAGTATAATAATGCTAATTCCAAATAGAAAAACCTATTTAATTGGAAATGGTATAAGACGAGAAATTATGTATGGGTGGGGAGCGGTACTGTGAAAAACAATGCTGTTTTGATCGTGGATGATGTAGATATTAACAGGTCGATGCTGGCGGAGTTGTTTTCGAATGATTACGACATCATTGAAGCGATGGATGGGGAAGAGGCCATGAAGCTGATCGGGGAGGCCCCGCAGAGATTCGCCATCATCTTGCTGGATATCATCATGCCCCAAAAAGACGGGTACGACGTACTCGATTTCATGCATTTCAACCGCTACTTAAATGACATACCTGTTGTGATGATCTCCGCCGCGGACGCGGAAGCGGCGGAGGTAGAGTGCTTAAAGCGCGGCGCCAGCGATTTCATTATGAAACCGTTTAACCCCAATGTCGTGAAGCAGCGCGTGCGTAACGTGATTGAGCTGTTTCGTTACAAGAGGAGCCTGGAATACATTATAAACGAACAGACGAGCAAATTCAGGGGGGTCACCGAATTTGTGATCGACGTTCTTTTGAGCGTGATGCGGGTAAAAAACAGCGACTCCCGCCACTCTTCCCAGCGGATTCGCGTTTATACGAGGGAAATATTGAATTTTATCTATGAGTATTGTGATGAAAAATACGATCTGAACTTACAGAAGATCGAACTGATTTCAGCATCCTCTATATTGTATGATATTGGGCTGCTTGCCATTCCGGGTGGATTGAATGACAGCAAGACTGTGCTTACGGACGACGAGCGCAGGATGCTTGAAGCGCATACTGTGCGCGGCTGCCAGATCATCAATTCTATCAATACGCAGGAAAACAACGAATACATCGACATGGCGCTTGAAATATGCAAGTATCATCATGAGCGTTGGGATGGTTCGGGCTACCCTGAAAGAATGGTGGGCGACGAGATCCCCATCAGCGCGCAGGTCGTGGGAATAGGGGAAACCTACGATTCCCTGCGCAGCGGTTTTTTGACGGGTAGCACCTACAGCCATGATGAGGCGATCGAAGCGATCGACCGCGGTGATTTCGGTATGTTTTCGCCCGTTTTAGTGGAATGCTGCAAAATGATGGCGGATAAGCTGGATGAGGTTTATCAGCAGTTCCGGGATTAGGGTGTGGTGCATTTAATTAGTGGCTATCTGGGAGATGAGATTTGAAATCGTTCTGCGTTGCCCATGAAACGG
>DOMW01000082.1:11804-11992 GCA_003510345.1 Clostridiales bacterium
CATTGCGGGCTTGAACCGCAATCTTTTAAGCTGGCTGGGTTTAAGCAAGGATTGCGGGTCAAGCCCGCAATGACGTGGCCACGAAGGTATCCATCCTGTAGCGGATACATTGATCAAAGAGGAATACGCAAAAACAACCGCAAGTGTTTTACCATCTTGCGGTTGTGGGCCTGTGAAACTTTTTCTGT
>DOMW01000061.1:0-1280 GCA_003510345.1 Clostridiales bacterium
GGCGGCAGCGCGCCCACCTGCCCATATACGGTGAACGACGAGGGCAAAGGCCCGGCGTGGGCAAACTCTCTGTTTGAGGACAACGCGGAGTTCGGTTACGGCATGAACCTCGCCTTCACGGCGCGCCGCGCGCATCTTAAAGGCACGGTGGAAAAACTGCTCGCGATCGACTGGGCGGAGGCCGCGATCAAAGAAACCGGCAAAAAGTGGCTGGAAGCGATGGACGACGGCGAGGCTTCGGCGGCTGCCGCAAAAGAGTTTGTCGCGGCGCTTACGGACGGCGTGACGTTCACGGCGGAGGACGGCAAAAACTTCACCGGCGAATACGCCAAGTATTGGGATGCGAAAAATACCCGCTGCACCTGCGAAGCCTGCACGCTTGCGCGCGAGGTGCTGGACGCTAAGGATATACTGGTCAAAAAATCCGTATGGGTATTCGGCGGCGACGGCTGGGCGTATGACATCGGCTACGGCGGCCTCGACCACGTTATTGCTTCGGGCGAGGACGTGAACATACTGGTGCTGGATACCGAAGTGTATTCCAACACGGGCGGGCAGTCCAGCAAGGCGACGCCCACCGGCTCGGTGGCAAAATTCGCGGCGGCCGGTAAACGGGTGAAGAAAAAGGACCTCGGGGCCATCGCCATGACCTACGGGTATGTGTATGTGGCGCAGGTCGCCATGGGCGCGAACCAGGGCCAGCTTTTAAAAGCCATGCTGGAAGCGGAAAAATACAAGGGGCCGTCCCTCATTATCGCGTATGCGCCCTGCATCAACCACGGCATCAACATGGGCAAGACGCAGCTTGAAATGAAACGCGCGGTGGAAGCGGGTTACTGGCACCTGTACCGGTTTAACCCCGCGCTCAAGGCAGAGGGTAAAAACCCGTTCACGCTTGATTCCAAGGCGCCGGCGGAAAGCTATCAGGATTTCATAAAGAGCGAAACACGCTACCGCACATTGGAGCAGCTCTTCCCAGATGCGGCGGAGCAGCTTTTCCCGCAGTCCGAAGCGGACGCGAAAGAGCGGTACGAGTATTACAAACGGCTTGCCGAGCAAGACTGAGCACGACGCAAGGCAGGAAAGAAGCCCGGAAGAAATTTCCGGGCTTTTCTGTGCTCTAATAAAGGCACGACTCGGTTAGCCACCCTTGCTGTCTTTCTTTATGCCAGGTAACCGATAATTAAAACGGGTTCACATCCTCGGTCCTAGGTAACCGCTGATCAAATAGCGCGACCATCTTTGCGGCCTATTTTTCCAATCTTGGCATTTTCAGAACC
>DOMW01000061.1:1324-2543 GCA_003510345.1 Clostridiales bacterium
TTACCTAACCTTACTCGACAATGTGCAACATGAAAAAAACGAGTAAGGGAGCCAACCTATAAGTATTATACACCACTATAACATAGAAAAATAGTGGTGTATTTTATTGCCGGAGTGTTCCCAAACATCGGGCCAACATGCCCCGGCGCGGATGGGAGTGATGTCAAACAATATAACGCGGCCTTGCTGAATGCAGGGCTTTTTTTGTATTGAAAAATATTTGATGGAGGTAAAAGCATATGGCGAATGACACGCCAAACAAAACGGGCGAAAAGGCCCCTGCCCCAGCGGAAGTGAAAACAAGCCAAGAGCAGGCCGCGCCCAAACAGAAAGCGCCGGTGGCAGAACCCCCCGCCCCGGATAATGTGCTTCCTTTTAACAAGGAAGCGAAACCGCTCACGCAGGAGAAGCAGGCGCAGGATGCTAAGTCATCCGGGCCGGACAGCAAAGCGAAAACGCCAGAGGCACCCGCGAAAGCGGCACAAACCGCGCCCGGTAAAAAAGAACCTGACGGTAAGGACGCAAAAACGTTACAGGCCACACAGGCGGAGAAACCGGGCAAGACCACCGCCCAGCCCGACAAAAAGGCCGTTTCGGGAAAGAAGCCGGAAGCCCCCGCCAATGCGGAGAAAAAGGAACCGCAGAAAAAAGCGGATAAGTCCGGCCCTGCCAACCCGCAGGCGGGCAAAGATAAGTCCGATCCCACCAAACCGCAGGCCGACAAAGCCGCCAAAGCGGAAGAAACTCCGCCGCTTGAAAACCCGTTTATGAAACCGAGCGAAAAGACAGGCGCGCACGATAAGGAAGCGGTAACGGAAGTGGATATTGAGCAGATTCACCCGTTTCACACCTTCCGCGCCCATCCGTACAAGGTCAAAGAAGATGAAAAAATGCGCGAACTGGTGGAAAGCGTCGAATCGAACGGCGTGATGCAACCGGGGCTTGCGCGGCCGGAGCCTGACGGCAACGGGTATGAACTGATCGCGGGGCATCGGCGGCGGCTGGCGTCGCAGTTGGCGCATAAAACTAAAATGCCCGTGATTATCCGCGAAATGACGGATTTAGAAGCCGTGCGGGCGATGAAGGATTCCAACAAACAACGCGACGAGGATTTACCCAGTGAACGCGCCGCGCTGCTCGATCTGGAACTGGAGGCCATCAAGCACCAGGGCGTACAGGATGTGAAGAACGTGCCGCCCGAACTGGCGGGAAAGCGGTC
>DOMW01000069.1 GCA_003510345.1 Clostridiales bacterium
GCGTACGCGACGTGCGCGGCGGCGGTATTACCGTCAATTGTTTGTTTTGCCATTACTTACAGACCTCCTAAGAATTTAGTCTTTATACATTTTTTAAATGTGAAATTCGAACAGTTTTATTATAGCGATACGCCCGTTAAAAAGCAAGGGAAATACGCGTGCAAATCTTGTCTCCCCAGGCCTGTCCGCTCAAATAGGAACCCGTATTTTATTGTAAAAATATCTTGTATTTACTCTTGGNNCCTCCGGCGGTTTAGAACCTACGGTTCTAAAAACTCCCTTAAAAGCAAAAGCATGGGCAATCGTGGAAAGCCATACCTTACAAACCTACAAAACCATCTCTTTATTCCATATTCTGGTCTACAATGTTGAATCACTGGCCTTCCCGGATAACTAAGGAACGCAAGGTTTACCGATTATCCAAACAAGACGCCAACGGGTTTTAAATGCGAATACGGTGATTTGGAAAAATATACCGCAAAAGCGGCCAATCGTGCCGGGTTTGTGATTATGCGGCTTATTCATGCTATTTATGCTATTATATTAAGTTAGAATAACAATTGCAAAACCATACCTCGTGCGGTAGAATAAACACAAGAATACGAGAACATTTTTCGCACCAAAGAAAATTGTGGGGGCATAAAAAATGCGAAGCAGGGCGGATATAAAAAGACAGGCTTTTTACCAATTTAAAACAAACTACTGGCCTACGGTAGGCGCGGCGGTTTTGTTCCTACTGCTCAGCCTTACCATGAACATTCCCGCGGTCGGCTTTCTGATTGGGCTGCTGCTCATCCCTGTGGTTACGGTGGGCTATTCCGGGTATTTCATCGAACGTTTCCAAGGCAGGCCCGCTTCGCTTTCCCTGCTGACAGAGCCATTTTCCCGCTACGGGCGCGCGCTGGGCGGTATGCTGTGGATGTATTTGTGGATATTTTTGTGGAGCCTGATCTTTGCGGTGGCATTAATATCACTTGTCGTACCGATAAATCTGGCGGTTGCTGGTTTCTACGGGTCAACCGCTAACATTTGGGGCTGGGTTCCCCTACATGTAACCAGTTTATGGATTGTCCTTGTTATTGCCTTTGCCGGGCTCATCCCCGTCATCATAAAGTCACTTTCCTATTCCTGTACTCCTTACATTCTTGCGGACTGCCCAAACGTTCCCGCAACGCAGGCGCTCTCCCTCTCTAAGCGCGTGATGAACGGCAACAAAGCAAAATTGTTCGTAGCGGGGTTGTCCTTTATCCCGTGGATGCTCATCCCGGTGGGGATCGCTATTGCCTTTACCCTGCTTAACGCAAACGTTTTCTACTTTGGTTATCTTAGCGTGGGTATAGTAATATTGGAATACGTGCTGATTTACGCATACCTGACGCTGTTTTTAGCGCCGTATATGTCGGCCACCTTCGCCGGCTTTTACCTTGAGATAAGGGAAGATGCCGTGCGGCGCGGCGTGGTAGCGCCGTGGGAGTTTAACCCGCCCGCACCGCAGTACAACCCGCCGCAGCAGTACAATCAACAGCAACAGTATTACACACCGCCACAATATGGACAACCCCCGCAAGGACAGCAAAGTTACGCGCCGCCGCAGTATGGCGCACCGCCACAGGGGCAGCAAAATTATGCGCCCCCGCAGTATGGCCAACCGCCGCAGGGGCAGCAAAATTACATGTCGCCGCAGCATGGCGTACCCCCGCAAGACGGCCAACCCCCGCAGCCGCCGCAAGATGACGGACAGGGTGAGAAGGGGCCGGACGGCGAGCAGTAATAAAGGAAAGGGTATTATACCGCAGGCTAAGCCCTGCGCCCCCGCGCTAAAGCGCGCGCGCCGCCCCAGCTGTCGTGTCTTTATTGACAGTCGATATACGGCTTGCACAGCCTCCGGCTAAATAGAAAAACCGTTTTCTGGCTTTTCTGTTTTGGAATTAGGGGCATTACATTTTTATTTGACACCCGCCACGGAAAACTATATAATGATAGACGTATTTTTATCGCTATCATGTGGAATGGAGGATATGACGCATTATGAAAATGACCTACCAGCCCAAAAAAAGGGTGAGAAGCCGCACGCACGGTTTCATGAGCAGAATGAGCACAAAAGCGGGCAGAAATGTGCTTAAGCGCAGGCGTGCAAAAGGCAGGAAAAGATTGTCGGCCTAAATGGATATGGAGCGCCGGGGCGCGGCAAAGCTGCAAACCCTGAAAAAGAACAAGGAGTTTGGTTTTGCGTACAGGCGCGGGAAGCCCTATCCCACGAAATATTTTACGATGATATGCGCAAAGAGCCGGTATGGTGGTGCGCGGGCCGGGTTTTCGGTCAGTAAAAAAGTGGGCAACAGCGTAACGAGAAATAAGACGAGAAGAAGGCTGAAGGAAGCGTTTCGGGAATATCTGCCCCGGGCAGAGGGAAACTACAGCATTGTTTTTATAGCGCGGGAAAGCGCGGCCGCCGCCGCGTATGATAAACTCTTTTCCGATATGGGAATCGCACTTAAAAAAGCGGGTGTTGTGCATTGAAAAAAGTAGTGCTTGCATTGATCGGCTTTTACCAGAAAGCGATCTCTCCTTATTTTCGGCCCAGTTGCAGGTATACGCCGACCTGTTCGGCTTACGCGAAGCAGGCAGTACAAAAGTATGGGGCATGGAAAGGCGGCTTTATGGCGATAAAGCGGATATTACGGTGCAACCCGTTTTTCCCGGGCGGCTATGATCCCGTACCCTGACGCCGGTTTTGGAGGAAGTAACGTTTGGAGTTTTTATATAATAATTTTATAGCGGACTTTTTTTATTGGTGCCTGAAAGGGCTGGAATTTCTGTTTGGCAGTTATCCTGTCGCCATCATCATTTTAACGATATTGATCCGGCTTGCGCTTTTACCGCTTGATCTCAGGCAGCGCAGAAGCCAGAAAAAAATGCGGGACTTGGGGCCGGAGATACAGTCACTCAAAAAGCGGTATGGAAACAACCCGCAGCAATTACAGAGAAAACAGCGGGAGTTGTACGCTAAGATGGGCGTAAGGCCCATGGCGGGCTGTTTGCCCATGCTTATACAGCTTCCTATTTTGTTTGCGTTTTTCGGCGCGATGCGCCTTTTGTCGGCGGAACAAACGGTGGGTACGCTCCTTAACGCGGCGGAGTTCGGCGCGGATACGGTTTCCCTGCCTTCGTTCGGATGGATCCACAACATGTGGCAGCCGGACGCGGGGCATGTGCCCATCTTCCCGGATTCCCAGAACTTCCTTGCCTTTGTGCAGCAATATTCGTCCAATATATCGCCGCAGGCGTTGAAGCTTATGCAGGCGCAGGGCATACTGACCTACGCAAACAATGTGGTGGTGCCAAACGCGGAAGTCTATTCTTCGCTCACGACGGGGATCATAAACGCGAACGGCGTGCAGGGGCTGAACAACGGGTGGTATATACTGCCTGCCCTTTCCGGCGCGGCGTTGTTTTTGCAGCAAAAGTTCAACCCGCAGGCCTCAAACGCTATGGGGGCAAACCCCATGCTGCCTATGGCGGATGGGGAGGTCTCGCCCGAGCAGGAGCAGGCGCAGGGCTGTTCCAGTAAGGTCATGCTGTGGATGATGCCCATTTTCTCTATTTGGATCTGTTTAAGCTCCCCGGCTTCATTCGCTTTGTACTGGTTTTTCTCCAGCCTGTACGCGTTTGCGCAAGGCAGGGTGATCGACTTTATTAATAAAAAAAGGGAAAAGAAGCCAAACGTAGTGATATCATAAAACTGTTATAAGGGCGGTACATACCGCGGAGCGCGCAATACCGCGTAAAGAGGAGGTAGTTACGTGCAAACGATAGAAGCAAAGGGAAAGACGGTTGATGAAGCAATTTTCAATGGCTTGAACGAAATGGGCCTGGGGATCGACGAGGTGCATATCGACATACTGCATGAGGGCAGTAAAGGGTTATTTGGGATCGGCAAAAATGCGCTTGTGCGACTGACCGAAAAAGATGCGGAGAGCATCAAGGCGGAAGCGGAAGCCGCGGCGCGGGCGGAAGCGGCCGAGCGTTCCGTACGCCGGGAGCAAAGCCCCCGGGGCGAGCGCCGGGAACAACGCGGCGACCATAGGCGGGAACACGGCGGAAGAAACAGGGATGGCAGGGACAACAAGGAGCGGCGCGAAAGACGCGAGCCGGAATACCACGAGCCGGTAGAGCGTGCTGTTTCGGTGGGCGAGAGCGACGCCGAGCTGTTTTTAAACGAACTGTTCCAGAAAATGAGCATTAACGCCTCCAGCGTGACCACGCAAAATGACGACAAGACGGTGAAGATCGTTCTTGAGGGGAAAGACACCGCCGTTCTGATCGGCAGGCGCGGCGATACACTGGACGCGCTGCAATACCTGACCGGGCTTGTGATAAACCGGGGGCGGGAAGATTACCGCAAAGTCATGCTGGACGCGGAGAATTACCGCAAGAAACGCGAGGTAACACTGGAAAAGCTGGCCAGGCGGCTGGCAAACAACGTGACGAAGTATGGCAAGCCTGTCACGCTTGAGCCTATGAACCCTTATGAGCGGCGCATACTGCACGCGGCATTGCAGCAAAACCCCAGGGTGGAAACGTATTCCGAAGGGGAAGAACCGTATCGGCATGTGGTTATCCGCAGGAAAAGGCAGGGCAAGACTGCAGGCGAGGGAGAGTAGAAGGGCGTAATATGCGGGGCTGCTTTAAGTAGATGACTCCTATCTCGATGCAAGAAAAAATCTGCGCGGGATTTGTGTTTGCCCCTGCATTGCTGTTGAACGCCTCTTCCTTGACAAGATTTGCGCACGGGTGTAGAATATTAGTATCGTATTAATAGAGTTGAAGAGTAAATACGTCTTTGTTAGGCGTATTTTTTAAATTCTACCCAAAAACAGGAGGTATCCAAAATGGAAACGAGGCCTTACATTCCCTGGAAGCTGGTCGGGGACTTTATGACGGATACGTTTGCCGCTGTGGGCGTGCCCCGGCGCGACGCGAAAATCTGTGCGGACGTATTGATGGAAAGCGACCGCCGCGGCATAGAAAGCCACGGTTGCAACCGCTTTAAGCCCATCTACATCGACCGCATAAATGACGGCATACAAAATCCGGTCACAAAAATTGACCTACTCAAGGAAACGGCTACTACTGCCGTTTTAGACGCGAACGACGGCATGGGCATGGTGGCAAGCCACCGCGCGATGAAGATTGCCATAGAAAAGGCAAAAAAGTATGGCATGGCAATGGTGACCGTGCGCAA
>DOMW01000030.1 GCA_003510345.1 Clostridiales bacterium
ACGCCCAGCGGCAGCGTCATACCATCCACGGTAAAAAATGTTGCCGCGTCCACAACAGCGCAGGGCGGGTTCAAATCTCATCTTTCTAACCATGGCATAAACACACCTTGCTGCACTGCCGCTCACAAAAGAACCCAAAAAACGCGTAGCCTAACTTAATCAGTGGTTACCTGCTACGCGGCGAACGCCTCCGCCGGCAGGGATGAAGAATCGAACACCAGCACTCTGTCGTACCACTGTTCTTTCCTGATACTCCACGCCGCCACATCGATATCTGCGTCCAACGCCTCAACAGGCACCTCATAGGTATACGCGCCATCAGCATCTTCCACAAACGGAATCGTATTCTCGTCCGTATCCGCTTCGGCTTCTTCTATCGTGCCCATGTACAGCTTGCCATAGCCCGTGCCGGAGAGTGTCAGCACGGCTGTCATTTCGCCGCCTTTTGCCGTAAGCTGCGCGTCCACCACTTTAAACATGGAGGAACTTGATTCCACGGAGATGGGGTATGTACCGGCTTGCAGTTCAGTGACCGGCGCGCCTGCGCTTCCCTGCGGTACTACGGTGAGGTTACTGCCCGCCGCAAGATTATCGATCGCGTCCTGCACATGCTGCACATAAATCTTTTGGATATCCGCGAACTGGCCCAGCCCGTTCAATATGGACTCTGTCTCAAACCCGGCCGCTTCGAGTATGGACTTCCAAGAATCCTCTTCCTCGCCCGCCATGTCGTTGTTCGCGTGGTCGCCCGCCACAACCATCAGCGGCTGCATCACCACTTTCTTGTAGCCGCCCGCTTCAAGCTCGGGCAGCACCTCGTCAATCATAGGCGTGCCTTCCACGACGCCCACAAAATAATTCTCATAGCCCGCACTGTCCAGTAAGCCTTTCATCTTCGCGTATACGGCGTTCGCGTTGTGGTGCGTGCCGTGGCCCATAAACAGCACCGCCGTACCGTCGGTATTATACGAAGCCGTCTCTTTCGTGATCGTATCCACCACCGCGGCAAAGTCCGCGTCACTGGTAAGGAGCGGCGCGCCGATGGAAAGCTTCCCGAACTTATCCTGATATTTTTTGACTTCCGCCACGATATCGTCGTACTCATACCCGTTCATCAAATGCGTGGGCTGCACGACCAGCTCTGTTACGCCGTCGGCAACGAGCTTATCGAGCGCTTCCGTCACGTTGTCCACCTCTATCCCGTCGCGCTCCGCCAATATATCTATGACGATCTGCGCCGTAAACGCGCGCCGCACCTCATAATCCGGGTACGCGGCCGTGATAGCTTGCTCGATCCCGCCGATCGTAAGCTCGCGCGTGTCTTCATAGCTTGTGCCAAAGCTGGTTACAAGGATCACTTTTTTGCCCTCCGCTTCCGGCTGTTCAGTGGGTTCCTCCACCGGTTCGGCGGGTTGTATCGGCTGCGCGCTGGGCGCGGCGGATGCAGGCGGTTCCTCACTCGGCGCGGCGGAAGCCGCCGTGGGCTGCTCTTGCGCGCACCCCGCAAATAACGCGCACAAAAGCGCCGCCAAAACCAAAATACTTAATACTCTTTTCATGTTCCATCCTCCTGGAATTTTAGTTGTCCTGCCATACAGTTGCGCTTTCCTGTAAATTCCTATAGCGCGCAATTCGCACCGAATTCCATAAGGACAATCCCCAGGCGCAATGCCGCAAAACAGACCTCACCCGGGATATCATTTTGTTTAGCCCGCACTTCTTCCTGTAAAAAACCAAAAACCCGCTTAAAGAAGCGGGCCAACAAAACGGCTCTTAGTTCAAGACCGTTATGCCAAGCGCCTTTATTCCGAAAGCCCTTACCATTGCAACCATAGCCGGTCTTCTGACTCGGACGCATGACATACGCCGCCTTCCCGGGGTTACCCAGTGACATATTGGCAATGTTTTCACGTCGTTACAGCAGCGGAAACTGTGAGGGATTTTCACCCTGCTTCCCGTTCACTATGTTGCTTTTCAGTATTCGATTGTCAGACCGATTCTATCACCGCCCTGCTAAAAATACAATGGACTATTATGTAAAAATCCCCGGTTTTTTAACTTTTGTGCTTTTTTTGCAGCACATGGCAAATGTACATAGATCCAATTATTCTTCTTCCCATGAACGCAAAAAAACGGGCCGGGGCACTGCGCCAAGGCCCGTTTTTGTTATTTGGGTACTACACTGCAATGGAGCCGGTTAAGTATTTGTTGTTCAATACATCAATGATGGAGAAATTAGCAATATACGTACCGCTGGCCGCTTCGGTCTTCCCGGTCGCCAGCTTACCAGTATTCACGGTGAATTCCTTGCCGCTTTTCCATGTTCCCTTATCCGTACCGTCGGCGGAAATATCCTGCTCGTAATGCGAGAGGGCAATCTTGTCGCCTTCCTTGATCTGAACGAGCTGCCGTGAGGGTATCCCGCTTTTCCCGGGTGTCGGCTGCGCGGCAATGAGCCGGGGCTCCGGGTTCGCCTCATTGCTGAGGAAAAGCAGATAAACATCTTTGCCGTTCAAAGTAGCGGGCGCTTGATAGCGGACATAGTTTTCCCCTCTATCGTATTCATAGAGGGCGGCGGTTTCCCCGCCTATCGTTGTGAGCGCCCCGTTATATACCGCGCGCATCTCGCCTGTGTTGTTGTCCATCTGCGCATTTTCGTCGTGATAGACCCGGCGGTAGGTGTTGCCGGAGACCTGCTCCCACACCTCAAAGTCAGTGTCGCCCACGCTGTTTGCCTGTTCCGGAGAAAGTTTAAACTCGTATGATCCGCCCCTTGCCTGCCCCGTTACGGTCGCCTGGGTCGGTTGAATGCGGTTTACACCATTTAATGAGGTATTCGACCTGCTGGTCAGCGTGTTTACAAAATTATCCAAAAACGCTACATAAGTGGGTGAAAACCCGGTCGCTTTATAAACCTCCATATTATCTTTGAGATAATTCGTGTCATTATAAGGGAAATACACGGAAAGGCCGCTTGCGCCGGTCAGGTCCTGACTGGTTGTATTGTAGAGCACCGCTTGTTTCACCGACTCCTGCAACGCGGCGCTTTCCTCGGCGTTCGCCTCGTTGAATTGTTTTGCCATATCGGCGAGGTCAACGATATCCATGGGCATGCCGCTGTCGGCCGTCGACTTGGCGAACTCCTTGGTGTTGACGCGGTCACGCGCGATATTCTCAAAGCTCAGTTTCGATATGCCGTCCGCGCCCACAAATGTTTCCAGCTTGCTCACAACATCGCGTGATTTTGCCGTGTCGATGACGGACAGCGCGAGAGGCGCGCCCTGCAAATCGGTGGTCTCGTAGAACGCGATAAAGCTATCGGCAATCTCCCGGCCCAGCTCCGCGCCGCTCATGTTGGGGTTTGAGCCGAGAGAGGACAGCCAACTGGTGTAGTCCCAACCTTTGCCCGGTTCAAGCTCTTGCGAGCCAATCATGTATTTCGCGTAGGGGGAGAGTTGATCGGCGATCTCGATCGACGCCATAACACAGGAGTCAAAACCGATAAATTCCAGAGGCTGCGACGCTATACTTGAATTGGAAATCGCATCTCTCAGTTCGGGAAGGGACAGCATGTCCATTTCGTCAAAATTCTCGTCCACGCCAAACCCGAGCAACGGGCCCGCGCCGTGATCCCAGAATACAAAGCCGTACTTCTGGGCGGGGTAATTCCTATAAGAAAAATTGATAAAATCGGTCACTGTGGGGGGCAATACCATGTTTGCCTGCGGAAGCGTTTCCAGCTTTTCCAGCCCGCTTTCCCCTACCACATAGCGGCCAAGCTCCGTGGCGGATATATCCGGCGCGCTCCACCTTTTTGCGCCGCCGGTCTGCACCACTACATTGATATCCTGCCGTGAAAACCTGGCTCTTATCATCTCGTCCAAATCTTCGCTAGCAAGGCCTGCCTCGCTTTCAAGGTTGGCTCCGGCAATATATACCATGATGGTATAGGCGGCGCTTCCCGCCCCCTGCCCTGCCGGTTGGTTTACTGCCGGTCGGTTTTCCACCGGCTGGCTTTCCACTGGCTGACTTTCCGCCGGTTGGCTTACTGTCGGCTGGCTTTCCATCGGTTGGCTCACTGCTGGTTGGCTGGCTGTTGGTTGATTGTTTGTTGGGATAGGGCCGTCAGTAGCGCACCCTGCCAGGCCTAAAAACAAAATTGAGCAGAGCAGCAACACTATAATCCGTTTCATAACATTCCTTTCCACGTTGCCCATGCAGGGCACGACTTTGAGATGTATCTATCAATTCTCTATGTATACGCTTCAGATTTCTTGAGACAGAAGGCAACGCGGCTTCCTGCGCTTGCATTGCCACAGGCAAGTCAAGATCATATAGAGGATTTCCATAAACATAAACATCTACTAATATCTACAAACACCCAAATATGTATATATTTATCATTGTTTCAAAAAATCTAAAATACAGTACAAATTTGATGCTCTGCGCAGGCTGCGGGGAAAGGCCCAGGTGCAAGGAATCGCATAACCACGCGGGCAAGGCAGAATAACCGATTCGTCGAGGTCGCGTGGTTATGCGATGATGCCGCAGATGTCGTGCCTTTATT
>DOMW01000248.1:0-155 GCA_003510345.1 Clostridiales bacterium
ATCAACCTGCCGTTTGTGGTGCTTACGTCCCGGTTTGGCACAGTGGAAATGTGGGACTGGGAAATCGTCAGCTACCTGCGCGAAAAGGGTATGAACGTGTTTTCGCCGTATAGCATAGAGCTGGCGAAGGTGGTGCTGCGTTCCATCGCGGCAAA
>DOMW01000248.1:207-4929 GCA_003510345.1 Clostridiales bacterium
TGGTGGGAGCAGGAATGCACGCAGAAAATGGCGGACGCTTTCGGCATGAAGCTCATCTACAAAAGCTGGAAAAAACTTGCCGAAGACGCGAAAGCCATAAGCGACGAGCAGGCGAAGGCTGTGAGCGCGGATTGGGATATCAACAAATCGCCCGACTTAACGGAAAAAGCGTTCCTTTCCGCCGTGAAGCTGTACATTGCCGCCAAAGCGGAGTGCGAACGCGAAGGTAACGTGGTAGGTATCGGCGCAAACTGCCTGAATGAGAGCTTTTACGCGGATACAACGCCGTGCCTTGCGTGGAACATGCTGTTCGAGCGGGACGGTATTATTTTCGCGTGTGAGGGCGACACATTGACGCTGCTTTCAAACTATATGATTTACCAGTCATTGCGCGCGCCGTTTATGATGAGCAACGTATACCCGTTTTTGGTGGGCATGGCCGCGCTCGCGCATGAAAAGATCGATAAATTCCCGGATATCGAAGACCCGGACAACCACGCGCTGGTGGTGCATTGCGGGTATTTCGGGCTGGTGGCACGGGAGTTTTGCACGCGCTGGACGCTGCGCCCCAAGGCGCTCGAGATTGTGGATGAAAACGCAATCATGGTAGACTGCGAACTACCCAAAGGTTCGGCTACGCTCGCCAAAATCAACTCTGATTTCAAGGGTATCACGATCATCCAGGCGGAGATAGAGGATTACGTGCAGTACCCGGGCAGCGATTGCTTAAACGGCGCGCTGGTGCGCTACGCGGACGGCCACAAGGTTATGGAGGGGCTAAGCTCGCACCACGCCATTATCATGTCCGGCGACCGGAAAACGGAACTGCTGCAAATGGCAAAGGTGTTCGGATTAAAGCCGGAGATTTTGTAATATATATATTGGGTAGGCGCTGATTAAAGCGGGTTTGTGTTTCCAGTTTCTGGGGAGGCAGGATTTGAACACGCCCCTGCGCTACCGATGAAATGGAAATATATTCCACCTCAGATAGTTATGACGCTGCCGCTGGGCGTCAAGGGGGGCAGGAAGATTCGGAATTTCTCCCTTAGCCCCCCTTGACAATCCCCCTTAACCCATTGAANNAAGGTCGGCGACCTTAGTAATCCAGGAAGGCTTGTGGTTCAATATTGTAGACCAGAATACAGAATTAATGAGATAATTTCAGCGGATTATAAGGCATGGCTTTCTACGATTGCTCGTGCCTTTGCCTTTAAGGGAGTTTTTAGACCCGTAGGTTCTAAACCGCCGGAGGCCTATAATGCGCCGCAGGCTCCTTGACCCATGAGGAATACCCAAAAGCAAACGTAAGGTATTTGCACAATAAAATATGGCTTCGCATTTGACTGGGTTTACCTAACCAGTACATAAACAAACTTTGCTAAACCGCCGCCCGCAATAGAATCAAAAAAGACGCGCGTCCTGCATCGATCAACGGTTATTTAAAACATTCCCCTATTCGTTCAGCTCATCCAGCGTAAGCGAATATCCCTCCATAAAATTCCGCATGAAGTACTTCACTTCGGGCATATCCATAGCTTCTATGGCGGCGAGCACGCGCACGCCTGCCTTGTCAAATTCCGTATTGCCGCTTTTCTTTTCCTCAATACATTTGATGTACGCGCATATTCTGTCCGCCGCCTTTACAATGCGCTTCGTCTCATCGCTAAGCTCCCCCAGAACATAAGGCGCGATGCGCGGCCGCATCTTCTCCGGCAGCATGCGCACCATCGTTTGCCCCGCGTGCGCTTCTATTTTTTTGTAAGCCTGCGTGATATCGTCATCGAAATATTTGATGGGCGTGGGCAGGTCGCCCGTGATCGCCTCACCTGTCTCGTGGTAGACAGCGGCGAGCAGCACCTGTGTTTCATCCGCATGCCCGCCCAGTATTTCATTGTTGATCACACATAGCGCGTGGGCGATCAGCACGACCTCATAGGAGTGTTCGGCCACGTTCTCCTCCATCGTGTTGCGCATCAGCCCCCATCGTTTGATGTGCTTTAAGCGTGACATATACGCGTAAAAACTTTTTTTCATCAGTGGCCCGCCTCCCTTAATCGGCAAAAAACTGCCGCGCTTCATTGTATGTTTCCATCAGTTCGTCATACGTCCCGTAATTATTGGAATAGACCTCCAGCATGAGCGCGCCGCCATAGTTTACCTCGCGCAGCTTTTGGCGCAGCCGCCGCCAGTCCGCCTGCCCGCGAAAGGGCATGCGGGGCACCACCCCGGCTTCGGCGGAAATTTCATAATCACATACATGAATATGCCTGAGCCTGCCGCCCATATCGTCTATGTAATCAAACAAATCATGGCCCGATTGCGCGGCCTGCTTCATATCCAGCGTAAAATACAGGTTATCGCTTTTTGCATGGGCGCAAAGCGCCCGCGCAAAACCGGGTATATTATACCAACACCAGTGCACATTTTCATAGCAAAGGGCAATGCCGTATTCCGCCGCGCAGTCCGCCAAAAGCGAGGCGCGCTCACCGGCAAAGGCCATATCAAGCGTCAGCTTTCGCGCGATTTTTAGGTGTGTGGCGCCGTGGAACACATAATTCTTTGCACCCAGTATTTGCCCGGCGCGCAGCACGGTGCGGTAGATTCCCAACGCTTCCTCAAACTGGCGCCCGTGCCGGGAAAAAAGCTGCGGTTCAAACTGGATGGGCAGCGCGTGTACGGCGTGTACGGTGATGCCGTATGTGTCGCAAATGTCTTTGCACAGCACCACGAACGGTTCTTCATACTCCATGCGCGCGGAAAAAAACACCTCCGCGTCGCGGATGCCCATCCGCCCCATTTCCTCCAAAGCCTGCTCATTGTAAAGCCTGTTGTAAAAACAGGCGGTAGACATGCCTACTGTCACGTTTTCCTCCCCGTTGCTACCCACACCGCTCATGCCGCGAATACTATACTACACACAAAACGGTTACTCTCTTCTCAATCCCGCCCTTTTCCAAATCACATTTTTATTATATAATGAAACGATTGAAATTGCATTTTATATTTTCAGAATGGGGGAAAACAGCACATGGAATACAATATTGCGGTAATAAGAGGAGATGGCATCGGCCCGGAGATCGCGGAACAGGGGATCCGGGCGCTCAATAAAGTTGCGGCGCTTTTCGGGCACAAGTTTATTTATGATGAGACACCGGCGGGTGGTGTGGCGATCGATGAATACGGCGACCCGTTGCCGGATTTCGCGCTCGAAAAATGTAAGGCGGCGGACGCGGTGTTGCTTGCCGCGGTAGGCGGGGAAAAATGGGACGATCTGCCGGTGGAAAAACGTCCGGAACGCGGGCTTTTGCGCCTGCGCGGCGAGCTTGGGCTTTTCGCCAACCTGCGCCCCGCGGTCATTTATAATGAACTCAAAAGCGCGTGCCCCTTAAAAGACAATGTTGTGGGTGACGATCTCGATATCATGGTGGTGCGCGAGCTTACCGGCGATGTGTATTTTGGTGAAAAGGGTGGCGACGAAAAGCGCATGTATGACGTGATGAACTACAACGACTATGAGGTTGAACGCGTCGCGCGCGTGGCGTTTGAACTGGCGCGGGGCCGCAAAAAGAAAGTGGTGAGCGTGGACAAGGCAAACGTGCTTGCCACTTCCCGGCTATGGCGTGATGTTGTGGTGAAAACAGCGAAGGATTACCCGGATATCGAACTTTCGCATATGTTTGTGGACAACGCCGCCATGCAGCTTGTGCGCAACCCGAGGCAGTTTGACGTGCTATTGACGGGCAACCTCTTTGGCGACATACTCTCGGACGAGGCGAGCATGATCACCGGTTCCATCGGTATGCTGCCCTCCGCGTCGCTCGGGGCGGGTAAATTGGGCATGTACGAGCCCATACACGGCTCCGCGCCGGATATCGCCGGGCAGGACATCGCTAATCCTCTCGCGACCATACTCTGTGTGGCCATGATGCTGCGCATGTCGTTTGATATGGAGGAGGAGGCGAGCGCCATCGAAAGCGCGGTCGATGCGGTGATAGGCGCGGGGATGCGGACGAAGGATCTCGATCCGTCGAGCTATATAGGAACGGTTGCGATGGGGGACGCGGTGCTGGAGCGGATGAATTAAAATTGACAATTGTCCATGGACAATGAAGAACGACGGGGGGAAGGCGTGACTTCCGCTGAGGTATTATGGCGATTGAGAAAGTAAAAGAGTATTTGCGCGCGTTCGGGCGCGCAGGAGACGTGCTGGAATTCGACCAGAGCTGCGCCACGGTGGAGTTGGCGGCGCGCGCGGTGGGCGTATTGGAACAGCGCATCGCGAAAACCCTGTCGTTTCAGGACGGGGAGGGCGCGCTGCTCGTCGTTTGCGCGGGGGACGCGCGGTTGGACAATAAAAAATTCAAGGCGGAGTTCGGCTTTAAAGCCCGTATGCTCTCGCCTGAGGACGCGCTGCGGCATACTGGTCACGCGGTGGGCGGGGTTTGCCCCTTCGCGTTGCCGGAGGGCGTGGCCGTGTATCTGGATGCGTCGCTCCGGCGGTTCGATACCGTCTTCCCTTCCTGTGGGGCGAGCAATTCGGCCATCCAGCTCACCTGTGACGAGCTGGAAGAGTATTCGCGCGCCCGAAAATGGGTGGACGTGTGTAAGGATTGGGCATAGACACTAAATAAGCTCTTATTATAATGCGCGAAGCGCACGATGGGTTTCGAAAGGGTCGAAGACCCTTCGCGGGATTCTCAAGGGCGGAGCCCTTGAGCGGGA
>DOMW01000248.1:5020-5592 GCA_003510345.1 Clostridiales bacterium
GGGCGGAGCCCTCAGCGTACCCCAGAAAGGCAAGAACAATATGGAATATCGCGATTTAGGAAATACCGGGATGCGCGCCAGCGTAATCGGGCTGGGCGCGGAACATCTGGACAATAAACCCTTCGAGACCGCGCGGGACACGATACAGACGGCGGCGGAAGGCGGCGTCAACATCATGGACGTGTTCATGCCGGGGCGGGAGGTGCGGGAGAATATCGGCCGCGCGCTGGCGGGCAGCCGCAAGGACTGGATCATTCAGGGGCATATCGGTTCGGTCGATACGCATCAGCAGTACGATATCAGCCGCGATTTGGCCTTGTCCCAGCGGTATTTCGAGGACCTTCTGCGCTACCTGAACACCGATTATATCGATATCGGCATGATCCACTGTATCGATACCCCCCGGCAAACCGACGCGGTGCTGAGCGATGCGTTCCTGGGCACGAGGAGCTCGCCGAAGCGGCCGAACGCTTTTCTATCTTCGGGCGCGTGAAGCCCGCGCAAAAGCGCGCGCTGATAAGCGCGCTGCAAGGCAAAGGCCATACCGTCGCCATGGTGGGCGACGGCGTAAA
>DOMW01000285.1:0-166 GCA_003510345.1 Clostridiales bacterium
ATATGCCCGGACGCGGCTACAACGGCGCGATGAATGGCGACGCTTACTACATGCCCGGACGCGGCTACAATGGTGCGATGAATGGCGACGCTTACTACATGCCCGGCCGCGGTTACGGCGGCGCGGTGGATGACGGCACTTACTATATGCCCGGACGCGGCTACAA
>DOMW01000285.1:194-2323 GCA_003510345.1 Clostridiales bacterium
CTACAACGGCGCGATGAATGGCGGCTCTTACTACATGCCCGGCTGCGGCTTCTATGGCACTGCGGATGGCAGCGCTTACTACAGACCCGGCTGTGTCTTCTATGGTACTGCGGATAGCGGCACTTTCTACAGGCCCGGTTGCGGCTTTTATGGCATGGCAAGATGGGCGGCATGATGGAAAAGATATCGCCCAATGTCATCAGGCGGCTGCCGCGGTATTACCGTTATTTGGTAGAATTGGAGGAAGCGGGGGAAGCAAAGGTTTCCTCTTCGCGCATGAGCGCCGAAATGGGCCTCAACGCGTCGCAGATCCGGCGCGACCTGAACTGCTTTGGCGGCTTTGGGCAGCAGGGCTATGGGTACAGCGTGTCCAATCTGAAAAAAGAGATCATGCGGATATTGGGCATGGATAAAAGCTATAACATGATCATCGTGGGCGCGGGCAGGATCGGCCAGGCGCTGATGGGGTATCAGAGCTTTTCGGCGGAGGGGTTTCACGCTGTGGATATTTTTGACAGTGATGAGAAAAAAATTGGAACAAATGTGGCGGGCAGGGACGTCCTAAGCACTAGAGAGCTTTCCGCGTATCTGAAAGCGCACACCGTCGATATCGCCATTATTTGCACGCCTAAAGAGGCGGCGCAGCAAACGGCGGACCTGCTGGTTTCCTACGGCCTTACGGCGATATGGAATTTCGCGCCGGTGGATGTGGCGGTGCGGCGCGGTGTGGCGGTGGAAAACGTCCATCTTTCGGACAGTCTGTATGTGCTGTCTTACAAAAAAGCAAATGTTTGAGGGGGTTTAAAAAATTGTATTCTTTTGATCTGGACACCTATGGAAAATGCGCTATGGTCAATATCACCAAGCAAGTGAGAGAAGCTGTGCAAAAAAGCGGCGTGGCGGAGGGAAGCGTAATCGTTTGCTGCCCGCACACGACGGCGGGTATCACGATAAACGAAAATTCCGACCCGGATGTGGTTACGGACGTGCTCGATGGGCTGGAGCAGATCGTGCCCAAACTGCCCTATCGCCACGATGAGGGCAATTCGGACGCGCATATTAAATGTTCCCTTGTGGGGATATCTGTCGTGTTGCCGGTGGAAGATGGGGAGCCGGTTTTGGGAAGATGGCAGGGTATTTATTTTTGTGAATTTGACGGGCCGCGAAACAGGCGGTTTACCGTTGCCGTAAACGGTGTAAGATAGTACACAACGTATTGCCGCTGCCGGTGTTTCTGATTTACATTCCGGCCGTGGTAGGGTATAATACCACTACAGTACAAAAATGGGATATACTGGGCGCGTGTGCCCGGTTTTGAGAGGTAAGAGTATGGCAAGGAATATTGGAGAAAACGAAGAAAGCCCGGAACGGGAGCTTTATGCGGAAAACCAGCCGGAAGGCGTTGCCGAGGACGACAGCGCAGACGCGGTGCTGGCGCAGTACCGGGCGGACAGGGAGCCGGAGCAAAAACAGAAAAAGCCTATGAAACGGGGCGCCAAGGTGGCCATTACGGTGGCGGCCTGCGTTGCTATTGTGGCGGGTGTTCTCACCTTCCTGTATTTCGACAGTGAACGCAGCCTCGCGGCGGACGAAGAGATTGCCATACGCGATAACGGCACAATCTACCAAGGTGTGTCCGCTTTGGATGCGGATCTTTCCGGGCTGACACTGGAAGAAGCACGCCCTGTTTTGCAGCAGGCGGCAGAAGATAAACTGAACAACGGCAGCATTTCCTACACGGTGGGCGAAGAGGAATATACGCTCGGAAGAGAGGAACTGGGTGCGGCGGCGGATGTAGAAACGGCGCTTTCCGCGGCAATCCTGTACGGCAGGCAGGGTTCGTTTGCCGAGCGGATGGAGCAGATCACGGCGGCCGAGCAGAACGGCGCGCAAATCGACCTGCCCATCACCTATGACGAGCAGAAGATACTGCAGGCCCTCGAAGCAAGCAAGGGCGATATGGACGTGGAACCGGCGGACGCCGCCGTGGAGATGACGAAGGTATCGGACGAGGAAAGTAAAATCACGGATATGGAGATCACGTTTACCGACCATGTGGTGGGTTATGGCGTAGACAGGCAGCGGTTGGCGGCCGATATTTACGCGGCTGTATCCGCGGGTAATTTTGA
>DOMW01000285.1:2405-2708 GCA_003510345.1 Clostridiales bacterium
CAACATCTGGAAGATGAGCGATATTATTAACGGCGTGAAGGTGGAACCGGGCGAAACGTGGTCCATCAACGAAGAGGCCGGCCCGCGCACGTATAACCTCGGATGGCAGGGCGCGCCCGGCATCAGCGACGGTGAGTATAAGGAAGAAGCGGGCGGCGGTATCTGCCAGGTTTCCTCCACGCTTTACAACGCGGTGCTGCGCGCCGAGCTTGAGATCGTGGAACGCAAGCACCATTCATGGCCGCTCGACTACATCGACGGCGGGCTGGACGCGACGATTTCCACAGGCGCGCCCGACTTTAA
>DOMW01000285.1:2740-4990 GCA_003510345.1 Clostridiales bacterium
GTGGCAATCTACGGCCCGGCCAGAACGGACGGCTACACGATCGACTTCCGCTCGGAGTCCACAGGTTCGTGGGGCGGCGGCGGCACGGTCGAAGTACCCGACCCGACGATGGCGGCGGGAACTACGCGGCAGATCATCCAGGCGCACCCGGGCAGGAGCTTTGACGTATACAAACAGTGGAAGGACGCCAGCGGCAACGTGGTGCGCGAAGAACTGTATTATAAAGACGTTTACGACCCGAAGCCAGCCAAGGTGGCGGTGGGAACAGCGGCGGCAGCCCCGGTTGTGCCGGTGGAAGAAGCGCCCGCGCCGGTTGTGGAACAGCCCGCGCCCGTAGAAGAACCGCCCGCACCGGTAGTAGAACAGCCGCCGGTGACGCCGGATCCGGCTGTGTAAGCGGGCGACCAGATCCATGAGCGGGGAACCCATTTGGGTATGCTCAACTGACAGTGTATTTTGAGGAACGCGCCGGGCAGGCGCAGGGGAGAGAAAGAGAATATGAAAAGATACAGCTCCAGGCCATACAGGGGGCGGCGCAGGGTAGTGAATAAAGGCAGGCTGGCGGCGGTGATCGGCGTAACGGCCGCTGCTATAGTGGCGGTCGTTTTGTGCGTGCGCTTTTGGCCGACAGGCGCGGCGGGAGAAGAGCCGCCGCAGGAAACACCGCAGGTAACGCGCACGACATTTGACGAAGGCGTGACCGTGGGCGGTGTGGACGTGGCCGGGCTTACTTTAGACGAGGCGCGCATCGCGATATCACCGGTGATAGCCGGGAAAACGTCGGGGCAGGTACAGTTTACGGTAAATGTGCCGGAGGCGAAAGAGCCGGAAAAAGAAGAGACGGTGATCGGCGGGGAAGCCGTTGTTCCCGAGCCGGAAGGCGATGGTGACGGTATACAGGGCACCGAAGAGGAAGTGCAGCCGGAAACACCATCCGGGCCGCAGGTCTATACGTTTGCGCTTGACCAGGTGGGCGTCTCTGTCGACCCGGAACCCGTGCTGATGGAAGCGCTGGCCTATGAACGGCCGGAGCAGGAGAGCACCCCCGCGCCGAGCGAAGGGGAAACACAGCCTGCGCAGGCACCTGTGGAAACGGTGGATTTCCCGCTTTCCACGCAGTTTGACGAGGCGGCGGCCACCGCGCTTATCGAACAGATGGCGGCGGACGGAAAATGGACGACGGCCCCCATCAATTCCAGCCACAGTGTAAAGACGACTACAGATAACGAAGACCTCACCACATGGGGGGAGATCGTGGAAAGCGCCCCGGTAGACGGGGAACGCGTAAAGACGGAAGATATTATCAGCACGATCGCGGTACAGGCGCAAACAGGTGAATACGCGCCGTTTGAAGTGCAGAATGAAATCATACCGGCGAGTAGCTCGGAAGATGGCGGCGAGCAATATTACCTGATGGGTACCGCAACGACGTCCTTTGCGCAAAACAGGCCAGAGGGCAGGCGGTTTAATATATGGAAGATAAGCAGTATACTGAACGGCGCGCGGCTCGACCCAGGCGAGACATTTTCGGTGAACGATTACGTGGGGCCGAGGAATAAAGAACGCGGTTGGGCGGAAGCGATGGGTATAGAGGACGGCAACCTCACGCCGCAGTATGGCGGCGGCATCTGCCAGGTAAGCTCAACAATGTACAACGCGGCGTTAAAAGCCGAAATGACTATGGAGGCGCGCGTGCCGCATACGATTGCGGCGGCGTATGTGAAGCCCGGCCTGGACGCGACGATCTCGACGGGCGGCCCGGATTTCAAGCTTTCAAATCCATATGATAAGCCGGTCTACGTGATCGTGAAATGTGACGTGCCGGAATCGAGTGTGACTGTGGAATTCTACGGCACAGTGGAAAAGGATTATTACCTGACGCTTGACACGGAGCTGGTTTCCGACCCGAAGCAGGCAAAGCCCGCGCCGGTGTTTGAGCGCAGCGCGGACGTTGGCGAATATGAAGTCAGCGAGGAGCGCAGGGGCAGGGAATACAAAAAATACCAGATCTACGCGACGAAATTGAGCAAGGCGGACGACAGTGTGATCGAGGAAAAAATCCCGATGGGCACTTCCACCTATAATGAGATCATAGGCAAATACCTGATCGGCGCACTCGTGCCCGAACCGACGCCGGGCATCACGTATGAAGAGTTAAAAGCGCAGGCGGACGCTTTGGCATTGGCAGCAGCGCCACCGCCGGAGGAAGCGCCGCCGGTGGATCCGGGTGCAACGCCGACGGACCCGGCA
>DOMW01000104.1:0-4487 GCA_003510345.1 Clostridiales bacterium
TTTTTTACGGTAGGCCGCTCACGTTCCGGTCTTCAATTTAAAGGTGACCGTCACAAAAGACCCCTCCGGCGCTTCCGATCCGGCCACCGGGTATTGCGCCGCCGCGACGCCCGCACCCTGCGCGTAAAAGTGTAGCCCACATCCGATTGCGGTGTCGCGCGCCCCGGCAAAATCCATCCCGGTAAGGTCGGGCACCGTCACCATCGGCGTACCGCCCTCTTCTTCCGGCTCCTGGCTCTTGTGGCTCATCACCAGATGTACCTTCGTTCCCTGTTCCGCCTGCTCTCCCGCGGCCGGGTATTGTTCCTGCACTGTTCCCGCACCGTCTTTAGTAAATCCAAGCCCCAGCGCGGCAAGCGTATCGATCGCGCCCTGCATCCCCATTTCCACAACATCCGGCACCGTCACGGTCGTTACGTCCGACCCGAGGAAGCCCGCCTCAAGGCCGCCGCCCGTGCGGTCCGGCTCCACGTATGTATATTTCAGTATCGATTCCAACACATTTTTCGCGTAGGGGGCGGCCGCCACATCCGACCCCTCGCCCGTATCAAGGCCGTTCAACGACAGCATCACCAAATATTTTGGATTTTCAGCCGGCGCGAATTCCAGAAAGACAGAAATTTCTTTTCCCTGCACCGGCAGGCCGTCCGCGTCATATTTCTGCAAAGACCCATACAGCGCGCCCGACGAGTATTCACCCATCGCCGCCTGTCCCGCGTCACCATACAGTACATTCTGCCTAAGGTACTCCCTCACTTGCGAAGCAGTTTCCGCACTAACCGGGTTTCCTTTTGCCTGCGCCTCATACCGCTCAATGACCGCACCCTCGGAATCGCCCAACCCGTACACAAGGCGCGGCTCATAAAGCGTCCCCCCGTTTATAAGCGCCGCCGCCGCGTTCGCGATCTGCATCAGCGACGCACTCATGTTGTAGCCCGCGCCTATTTTGGCAAGATCCGATTCCGACACATATTTCAGCGCCATCAGCTCGCCCTTTGCGTCCGTCGAAAAGTCGATCCCCGTCTGCTCGCCAAACCCGAAACCGCGCAGGTAACCAAGCAACTTTTCCTTGCCAAGTTCCGTCGCCATTTCGCTCGCGCATACGTTGCACCCATTTTGCAGCACTTGCTCGGGCGTCTGCACGCCATGCGCGTGGCCGCAAACGATTTCTTCCCCGTCCACCAGGCGTTTGCCGGTACATTCATAGCTTTCCCGAACCATTCCCGCGTCGATCGCGGCTGCCAATGTAAACACCTGCATAATGTTCCCCGGCTCGTACGAAGACGCTGTCACGATATTCGCGGAAAGCGCCGACAGCACCGCCCCATCCGAACGGGGCGGCTCGTTTAAATCAAAATCGGGCATGTTCGCCATGGCCAGCACTTCGCCCGCCGTCACATCCATCACAAGCCCCTGCACGCTTTCCACCGGCAACTCTTCCATCGCCCGGCCGCACTCTGTTTCCAGAAAGCTTTGCAGCACATCGTCTATCGTCAGTATCACATTACTGCCGTCCACCGATTCGATCAGCATCTCCCGCCCGTTCGGGATGTCGTTTCCATATTTATCTTTTTCCGCCACCATCCTGCCTTGGCGGCCTTCCAGCACGCTGTTGTAGCGGCGCTCTATCCCCGTCTGCCCTTCCCCGTCCATCGTGGCGTAACCGATCACCTGCGACAGAAAATCCTTGTTCGGGTAAAACCGCTTCGTATCGGCAATAAGCTTTACGCCCGGCAGTTCGTTGTTTTCCAGAAGCATATTGATCCGCTCCGTCTGCTCGTTCGTTATCTGCCGCTTGAGCCACACCTCGCCCAGCTTTACTTTCGTGCCGTCGTCGCGCGTCGTCTCTTTCGTCGTCACTTTTTCGTAAACGGCTTGCGGTTCCATCTCCAGTATCGCGGCAAGCGTGATCGCCACATTCTGTTCGTCTTTTTCCTTTATAGTATTCGGCATCAGCACCACCGTGTCGGAAACAGCGCTCTGCGCCAGCACATTCTGGTTCCTGTCCAGTATAGAACCGCGCTTTGCCGCCACCGGGGAGTCGGATATCCACTGCGTTTCCGCCTCCTCCTGCAAGTCTTCCCCGCGCACGATATTCCAATACCCCACACGGAAAACGAGCAGTACCATCAGTACTGCCAATAAAATCAAAAGAACTAATAAACGTTTTCTGCTTGTCAGCACATTACCAGCCAAGCCCTTATCTCCTTTTCTCTGTCAACTAACCCATACTTTACCCTATCAGCTAATCCTGTCAGCTAAACCACCCTTTTACCGTGTCCGCTATACCCGCGAAGAAGCTCCCGATTTTATCCAGTATACTGCTTTCCCCCGCCGTGCTTTCACCCACAACCTGCCCGCTTTCGGAATCAGTCACCACATTCCCGTTTTCCTGTGGTTCTTCAACTGTTTCTGTAACCGTTTCCGCCCCCGCGGCCAGCGACCCGGCAGGCAGGTACACGATCTGATCCCCCGTCGGGTGAGACATACCGAGTTCCGCCGCCCGCTGCTGAATCTGGTTTAGGTCCTGTGAAAGCGATATTTCCACTTCCAGCTTCTCTATCTCCTCCTTAAGCTCGGCAATTGTAGTATCCGCCTGCGCGTTTAAGTAGGTCGCCTCGCTCACGTCGGCATATTTCAGCAGCACGCCCGCCAGCATCACAAAAACGAGCGCAATGCACAATATTGTCGAAACCACGCCATTTTTCCGGGGCGTCTCCTGCTGCGCCGAATACCTGCCGACAACTTCCGCCGTGGTAGGCGCCGCGTTCATATCAAACCCCGGTATGCCCGGGCGCGCCACCAGCGTACCGTCCGCGTTCAGCCGGTAGCCGTTCCCCACATGCTTTCCATAATAACTGCGCTGCGGCTTCACCTCGTAAGCAGCCGTGATTTTCCTGCCGCGCGCCGGTTTATGCGCGGGTTTTTTCACAGGCTTCTTCTGCGCTTGCCGTTCCTGCCGCTCACGGTAATACTCTTCCTTGCGCTGCTCGTACCGCCGGATGCCGTCGGCGTCCGCGCGCCGCATATTATAATACATCTCCACATCGTCATAAAACCGGCCCTGGTCATAGCTGCGGTCATACTCGCGCTGCCGCGCCGCCTGTTTCTGCCTTTTAAGCAGTGAAAGCTTAGCCGCCCTTCGCTCGTCCAGGGATTCTATGCGCGCCACAGGCCGGGTGCGCTCCATCGCGGGGGTGGCCGGCAACTGTACTCTTTTATAATGATGTGCCTTTTGTGGTATCGCGTTCATTGCCTTACCTCTTTCGCCTGCCTGTTACCGCTTTTTAACCACCCGCAATTTAGCGCTCCTTGCGCGGGCGTTTCCCTCTATCTCTTCTTGTGCCGGCGTCACCGGTTTTCTTGTGACCAGCGTTACTTCACTTTTCTTGCCGCACACGCACACCGGGAAATCCTTCGGGCATTCACATGGGTCGTGCAGTTTTTTAAACGTTTGTTTTACGATTCTGTCTTCCAGTGAATGGAAGGTAATCACCGCCAGCCTGCCGCCCTCTTTTAGCGCGTATACATATTGCTCCAGCGCCGCCCCCAGCCCTTCCAGTTCCCCGTTTACTTCAATGCGGATCGCCTGGAATGTCTTCCTCGCCGGATGCGCCCCATCCGACCGGACCGCTCTCGGGATCGCTTTTTTTATGACGCGCACCAGTTCCTGCGTCGTCTCGATTTCTTTTGTTTTTCGTTCCTCCGTCACAAATTCAGCGATCCTGGCGGCCCATTTTTCTTCACCATATTCCCGTATCACGTTGCAAAGGTCTTCCTTCGAGTACCGGTTTACCACATCATATGCGGTAAGCGCGCCGCTTTGGTTCATTCTCATATCAAGTGGTGCGTCCTGATGATAAGAGAACCCTCTCTCCGCCTGGTCCAGTTGAAACGACGAAACCCCCAGGTCAAGCAGCGCTCCGTCCACCTTGTTTATATGCAGGCCGTCCAATATTTTTGTAATACTCTTGAAGTCGCTTTCTATCAGGACGACAGTACTGCCATACTCACGCAACCGTTCTTTTCCTCTTTTTATAGCCGCCGTGTCTTTATCGATCCCCACCAATAGGCCGCCCGGCATAATGCGCTCCAGTATGCCGCGCGCGTGCCCCGCGCCCCCGAGCGTGCCGTCCACCACCGTATCGCCCGGCTTCAGGTTCAGCGCCGCAAGCGTTTCCCGGAACAATACCGGCTTATGGCCTTCCCATGTCTCCATATTTTTATATCCCGAGGTCAAACAACCTTGCCTTCATCTTGTCGCGCCCCGCCTGCCTCTTTTCCTTGCGGGCGGCAAAGCCTTCCTTAGACCAGATCTCAGCGCGGTTCCGCACGCCGGTAATTACCATTTCTTTTTCCACGCCGATGTATTCGCGCAGCGGCTGCGGCAGCAATATCCTGCCTTGTTTATCCACTTCGCACTCACAGCCGTTCTCAAAAAACTCCCGCACAAAATCCTGTCCTTCTTCATCCGCAAACTGGATACT
>DOMW01000104.1:4547-4721 GCA_003510345.1 Clostridiales bacterium
TTCGCCGGCATAAACACCCTGCCTTTTGCGTCAATGTTGTGAAAATATGTGCCGTACAACATTGTCCGGTTTACTCCTTTCCCCACTATTCACCACAATCCACCACTTTTGGTGAGATTTAATAAAATATTACCACTTTTATACCACCGTTGCAAGCTTTTTAAGCATAAAAAA
>DOMW01000104.1:4829-5011 GCA_003510345.1 Clostridiales bacterium
AAATATTGGTTCGCCGGGCGGTACAGACTTCTTATGTTGATGGGTTCAGCCTTTACCGCGCTGCGCGCGGAAAAGGTGATGGTGAGCCGTCCGTCACGCGCGCGGCCGGTTCATCAGGCGCTCCGTCATGGATAATGCAGGAAGAACACTCCGCTATGAGAAAAAACGCTGCCCTATGATAG
>DOMW01000104.1:5037-6118 GCA_003510345.1 Clostridiales bacterium
ATTCTTCACCGCCCACCCGCGCGTCGAACGGGAAAAAATAGAGGAAAAAGAGAGGCGCCCGGCGTAAAGGCTTATAAATCCATTGGAAATGGCATAAACACATAAAAAAAGAGCATGACATCCCTGCCATACTCCTCTTGTTTTACAATAATTATTTCGAATTATTTCGCGTCCGCTTGCGGAACAACAAGCCTGCCGTTGTAATAGCCACAGTTTTTGCAAACCCTGTGCGCCAGCTTAGGCTGATGACACTGCGGGCATTCCGCCAGCGTGGGCGCGCTCAGTTTCCAGTTTGCCCTTCTTGTCCTTGACCGTTGTTTGGATGTTCTTCCTTTAGGTACCGCCATTTTGTTACACCTCCCCTGCCAAAACTATTTCAAATCCTTTAATACCGCAAACGGATTATTTTCGTCCGCGGTGTTTTCCTCACACACACAGCTTCCGCCGTTTAAGTCCGCGCCGCATTTACCGCACAACCCGGCGCAATCCGGCTTGCATAACACTTGCTGCGGTATCGCCAGCACGGTCATGTCGTAAACCATCTTGTCCAGGTTTACCGTCTCACCACAAAAGGTATAACTGTCGCCGTCTTCATCCTGCCCTCTCACGAACAGTTCCTCAAACGCACAGTGCACAGGGTACTTTACGTCCGCAAGGCACCGGGTACATGTTGCGGCCACCGCCGCATGGAACGTGCCGCGAAACCGCACCCCACCTTCTATTCCACTATACGCCGCACGCAATACCAGCGGCTCCAGGAAAGAGATTCCCTCAAAGCCCGGCGTGCCATCGTAGCTGAATTCATAGGGCACGCCCGGTTTTCTTATGGCTTGCGCCACATCGACACTGATCATAACCGCTCTCCCGCTTGAAAATAGCTACCAAATTATTATATTTTCCCCGCGGGCGCTTGTCAAGCCTTTTATTCCGCATTTGGAGCGGCCATTTTGCATATATTATTGTTTTCGCAACACAAACTGCGTGGATATTGTTATCGCCAGGTGGTACAAACTTCTTATGTTGATGAGCTTTGAACACGCCCCACGCTGTGGATAAAACGGAAACATTTTCCACCGTGGGT
>DOMW01000295.1 GCA_003510345.1 Clostridiales bacterium
TGGAAATTCCGAATTCCCCTGCCCCCATGACGAGAAGCGGCAGCGTCATAACTATCCTCGGTGAGAAATAGTTGCCGTTTCACCAGTGGTGCAGAGGTGCACTTAAATCTCGTCTCTCAAACCGAGGCATAGGTAAATGTTGTTGAACGACCGCTCACAAAAAGGCCACAAAGATGTGTGGTCTAAATTGAACAGCAGCTACCCAGGTTTTTCTATTTGAGATTCTTTTTCATGAAATCCATAACTTCAGCCGTGGTGGGAACAGATGGCTGTGCGCCCCGCCTGGTGGTGGAAATCGCCGCGGCCGCAGAAGCAAATCGCAGGGATTCCTCCAGTGAATGCCCCAGGGAAAGGTGCGCGGCCAGCCCGCCGGTGAAGATATCCCCCGCCGCCGTGGAATCGACTGAATTTACCTTGTATGCGGGGAAATACTTCGCGCTGCCGTCAAGAAGGGCGACACACCCTTTTTCCCCAAGTGTGATCATCGGCGTTGAAAAGCCCATATCCTTCAGGGCATGGAGGGCTTCTTCCCGGTTGCTGTCGTTAATCTCGCCAAGGCCGGTGACACGCGCGGCCTCCGTTTCATTTGGCTTGAAGATATCCACGCAAGCGGGAATATCCTGCGGCATCGGCCCGGCGGGCATGGGTGCGGGGTCGAGTATCACGTACATTCCCTTCTCCCGACCGACGCGCATTGCCTCATACATCGTGTCGAGTCGCATTTCCAGTTGGAGTATCAGTATATCGCCCGCGGTGAAAAGGGATTCATTCTCCCTGATGTGGCGGGGGAGGCATTTTCCGTTTGCGCCGGGTGTGAATGTAATACAGTTTTGCCCGCTTTTCTCCTCCACGACGATAAGCGCGATCCCCGCCGAATCGCCCTCGCTGATCAGCACAGGGGAAGTATCTACACCGTTTGCCTGCAAATCGGCAAGCAGCGCCCGACTGGTAGCGTCGTCGCCCAGCATACCGAAATGCCGGACATCACCGCCCAACAGAGAGGCGGCAACGGAGAGGTTGCCCCCTTTGCCGCCCGGAAAATTTTTAAAGTGATCGGTTACCACAGTCTCACCGGGCGCGGCAAAATGATCGGCGTACATTACAAAATCCATGTTGACGCCGCCAATACTGAGAATCTTCTTATTATTAGCCATACTTATATCTCCTTGCGGATCGCTTTGATTACATCCATAAACTCTTTCGTGTTTTGTTCGCTCACGACATTCTTCCAGTTGCCGCCCTCTTTAAAGGCGCTGCCCACGATGGCGCCGTCCGAACAGGAGAGAAGCTCCGCAGCGTTTCGCGCGGTAATGCCGCTTCCCAAAAGAACGGGAATGGAAATGCCCGAAGAAAGCTCTTCTATTTTTTCTTTTGTGGGCGGCACGCCCGTCTCGAACCCGGTCACGATCAAAAGGTCGGCGCCTTCGCTTTCCGCGTCGTATGCCTGCTCGGCGATACTGCGGTCGGAGATCAAAAAGTGGCTGCCATGCTTTACGTTGACGTCGCAAAGGTATTTGACGCCATCCGCGCGCAGCGTGCTACGGTAACGCGCAAGCTTTGCGCCAATCCCCTCGGTAATGCCGGCGTGTGAGACGTAGGCGTTTACCCATTCAAACACGCGCACCCATTTCGCGCCCACGGCAGTGGCGATGGCTGTCGCGGCGAACGCGCCGTTTAAATGGCAGTTTATGCCGACGGGGATACTGACGGCTTCCTTTACTTTAACCGCGATGGCGGCCATGGCGGCGACGGTTTCGTTGCCGATGTCCTCACCTTTCAGATAAGGGTAATCCCATATGTTCTCCAATTGAAGCCCATCCACACCGCCGCGCTCCAGTCGGACCGCGTCTGCAACGGCAAGCTCGGTCAGTTTGTCCATGCCGCACTGGGCGGGGTCGTACAGCGGGGAACCGGGCAGTGGGAACAGGTGTACCATGCCGATAACGGGCTTTTTAACGGAAAATGTATTGTTTAACCATGTTTGACTCATAAGAAGCTCCTCCAATTCGTTGTAACGCGTCGTTGTAACGCGGCAGTTTGAGCGCACATTATTATAGTAAAGAAACATTAGTTTAATGAAATTGGTATCAATGTAGCATAGACGCATAATAATGTCAACAGACAGAAAGAAATAGGAATCCTCACATATGAAAGCAAAACACTTACACAATATGTAAATATATAGTAAAATAACCATAAAAAAATGGCAAATGACAGAATGTTAAAAAAAAATAATAATTGACATAATATTTAATACTGGTATAATGTGAGTAAACAATCCGGATACCTAAGAATAATAATAGGAATATACAGTGGGCATTTCATGGCGGTTACCGCCTGCGGGTTTTGCGGGATATGGGTAGGTATACTACTTAGCGGACATTTAACATACAACGACGGAGGTAACTATGGCGGTGAAGTTTGACAAAACAAAGCCGATCCTCGAAGTGAAAGGTGCGACAAAAGTCTACTCGGGCGTGACAGTGCTGTCAAATGTCGATTTTGACCTTTACCCGGGCGAAGTGCACGCCCTGGTGGGGGAAAACGGCGCGGGCAAGTCCACTTTATCCAAAATCATTTCAGGGGTTATTGAAAAGACAGGCGGGGAAATGGTGTGCAAAGGCGCGCCCTACAGCCCGGAGAATACGCACGAAGCGATTGCGCGCGGGGTCTCTATTGTACACCAGGAGTTTAACCTGATCCCGGTGCTGACAGTCGCGCAGAATATCTTTCTTGGAAAAGAACGCGCCGCAGGCGGGTTTATAGACGAGAAGGAAAGCGCTGAAAAAGCGGCCTTGATGCTGAAACAATTGGAGCTGGATATCCCGGTAAAACGCAAGGTGCGTTATTTGAGCGTAGCGCAGATGCAGCTTGTGGAAATTACGAAATGCCTTTGTGACGACAGCGACATCATCATCATGGATGAGCCGACGGCGCCGCTTACAAGAAATGAAACGAAGCAGCTTTTTAAGATTATTCAGAACCTGCGGGAAAAAGGCGTCGCTATTATCTACATCTCGCACAAACTGGACGAAATTTTTACTGTTTCACAGCGGATTACAGTGCTGCGTGACGGGCAAAAAGTCGGAACGTATAATACCGGAGATTTGGATGAGGATAAGCTGGTGAGCCTGATGGTGGGCCGTGAAATATCTTCGATGTATGAGCATGTAAACAAGTCGCGGGACGAGGTCGTGCTGAAGGTAGATGGCCTCACCTGTTACGGAATGGCGGAAAATGTAAGCTTTGAATTAAAACGGGGCGAGATACTCGGCTTTGGCGGTTTGGTCGGCGCGGGCAGGACGGAATTGATGAAAATGATATTCGGCGAGATCGCGCTTGACAAAGGAAAGCTGGAGCTGATGGGCGAGGTGATCACAAAGCCCCGCATACGGGACATGGTGGAAAAGGGGCTGGTATACTTGCCGGAAGACCGGAAGTATGAAGGCATCATTGCCAACATGAAGGTGAAGGATAATATTACGCTGCCTATTTTGAAGCGGCTCACAAAGGGCGGGTTTATCATTGCCGCTAAAGAAAAAGAGATCGCGGAAGAAATGGTGCACAAGCTGAATGTGAAAACGCAGGGGATCCGGCAGAATGTGGCGAACCTCTCGGGTGGGAACCAGCAAAAGGTTGTGCTGGCGAAGTGGCTGGCGAGCAATGTGAAGGTGCTGATTCTGGACGAGCCGACGAGGGGGATAGACGTTGGCGCGAAGCATGAGATCTATAAACTGATGAACCAGCTTTGCGCGGACGGCGTTTCCATCATTATGATATCCAGTGAGATGTCCGAGCTGATAGGTATGAGCGACAGGCTGATCGTCATGTCCGAAAAAAGGGTGACGGGCGAGCTTAGGGGAGACGAAATCAACGAAACCGCGATCATGAACTACGCGGTGCAGCGCGGATACAAAATCTGAGGAGGTAACTTGCGTTATGTTTGCTACAAGCGGCAATGAACTGAGAAAATCCAGAGGGAATCTAAGGGTGAAGTCTATATTAGTCCGGACGGGTGTGTTTTGGAGTCTGGCGGCGCTTATCATTATACTTGCCATTGTGTCGGAGCAGTTTCTTACGGTAGGTAACCTGCTCAATGTAGCCAGGCAGGTCGTGATCATGTCTGTGCTGGGCATTGGTGTGACATTCGTTATTATCGGCGGGGGCATAGACCTTTCCGTAGGGTCTATCGTGGCGCTTGCGAGCGCGTTTTCCGCGGGGGCGATGACGGCGACGGGTTCGTTGCCTTTGGCTATCCTTGTGGCCGTCATAACCGGTTTGGGCTGCGGCCTGCTGCAAGGGTTTCTGATCACAAAATTCAGCCTGGCGCCTTTCGCGGTTACGCTCGGCGGGATGTCGATCTTCCGGGGGATGACGCTGCTTTATACGGACGGTATCCCGATCAGTAACCTGCCGGCGGACTTCCGCTGGTTTGGGGCAGGCACATTCGGCCAGTTCCCCGTGCCAGTTGTGATACTCATTATCGTGGCAGTTGTGGCCTACCTCGTGCTCAGTAAAACGAAGCTTGGCCGTTATGTATACGCAATCGGTTCCAACGAAAATACAACGCGCCTCACCGGCATCAACGTAAACTTTTACAGAACAATGACCTATGTCATCGCGGGGCTTTGCTGCGCGATCGCGGGCCTGGTTTTAACGGGGCGCATCAATTCGGCGCATCCTTACGCCGGGCAGGGATATGAACTGAACGCCATTGCCGCGGTCGTAATCGGCGGGACCAGCCTGGCGGGCGGCGAGGGTACGATTTATGGAACGATCATCGGCGCGCTTGTGATCGGGATCATTGAAAACGGGCTGAACCTTTTGCAGATCAACGCGTTCTGGCAAGAGGTGGCTGTGGGTGCGGTGATCATTGTCGCCGTTATCATTGACAGGATCAGGATCAATATGGCGGAAAGTATGGCGCAGGTCAGCGCGGAATAATAATATAGAATCCAGTTTGGGTAATAATACTGCCCAATTAATAATAACATCAGGAGGAATTGTGATGAAAAGAACTAAAGTACTTGCACTCGTTGTTGTCATCGTGATGCTTGCGGCAGTCTTTGCGGCATGTTCCACACCGGCGGCGGAGGGACCGGCATCGGAAGCACCTGCATCGGAGGCTCCGGCGTCGGAAGCGCCTGCGGAAGAACCTGCGACGGAAGCTCCGGCGACGGAAGCGCCCGCGGAAGAGCCGGCTGGCGAAGCGAGCGGCGCGTACAACTTCGTATATCTCTCTCCCAACCATGCGAACCCTTTCTGGCAGATGGTTGCCGCCGGTGTAGAAGAAACGGCTGCGGCGATGGGATCCAAAGTGACGATTTCCGACGCGCAGGACGACCCGGCGAAGCAGATCAGCCAGGCGGAAGACGCATTGCTGAACAACCCGGACGTTGTGTTCTTAAGCCCGTTTGAAACAGATACAGGCACGGCGATCACCGAGCTTTGCAACGCGGCGAATGTGCCGATTTTCATTCTGGATACCGGCAGCGAAGCGGACTACACATGCTTTATTACGTCCGACAACAAACAGGGCGGGCGTGTGGCAGGCGATTTCCTGCTTGCGAACACGGACGACAGCAGAAATGTTGCCGAACTTCAAGGCCTGATCGGCCGCGTGGTTCCGGCGCAGCGCGGTGTTGGCTTCAACGAAGTAATGTCTGAAAACGACGTTGAAGTGAAGTATGTACAACCCGCGGATTTCAACCGTGAAAAGGGTATGTCTTTGATGGAGAACTTCCTTACGACCGACCCCGAGATCAACGCGGTGTTCTGCTGGAACGATGAGATGGCGCTGGGCGCGAAAGAAGCGATTGCGGCGCGCGGCCTCACAGACAAGATCCTGTTGGTTGGCTTTGACGCTACAGATGAAGCGGTGCAGGCTGTGATCGACGGGCAGATGGCGGCGACTGTCGCCCAGAACCCTTATGGCTTTGGCCAGCAGGGCGTAGAGCTTGCCTACAAATTCCTGGCGGGCGAAGAAATTGAAAAAGACGTGTTGATCGAATGTAAAGTAATTGATGCGAGCAACGCGCAGGCTTATCTGGATGGCACGCTGTAAGCGGGCCACATAACGCAACCGGTTGAGGCGGCGGAGTTTTCTCCGCTGCCTTGACCCATAATAAAAAAACAAAAAGACAGTAAAGAGGTGGCAGAAGACAGTTAAGGGGTGACGAAAAGGCAGCACAAGGACGGCGGAAGACAGCAAAAGGGTGACAGAAGACAACGAAGGGACGGCACAAAGACAGCAAAAGGGAAGGGCATTCTTTAAAGTAATAGGGTGAATGACAGATATCGAACGCATCATTGATGAACAAAGGAATTAAACGCCATTGGCGATATACCGGGAGGTAAATAGAATGAAGTATTATACGTCGCAAAACAAAAACGACTCCGGGCAGTTGTTTATGGAAATGCCGGTTGTCAGGAGCGCGCGGATCGAAGCGTTACGGAATATGCTGATCGACGCCGTGCCGCAGATTTGTTCGGACAGGGCGAGGCTTTTAACGGAAGCGTATCAGAAGAATAATTCGGACCCCACACCGGTAAAGCGCGCCAAAGCGTATGCGCATATATTAGAGAACATGAAGATCAATATGCTGGACAATGAGCTTATTGTGGGGGCGCTCGGCACAAAGCCGCGTACCGCGCCTATTTTCCCGGAATTTGCTACTGATTGGCTTATAGAGGAGTTTGACGGCAACCCGATGCGTACCGAAGACCGCCCGGGCGACCGGTATGTGGTGGACGCGGAAGATGAAAAAGTGCTGCGCGAGCTGCACGGATATTGGCACGGGAATAACCACCAGGCGCGCTGTGAAGCCGTGATGCCGGAAGAGACGGCAATCGCCAAAGACATTGGCGTGACGGATTCTACGTGGCTGATGACGGGCGGCGAAGGGCATGTGGTTGTCGATCTTCGTGGCGTTGTAGAAAAAGGTTTAAATGATGTGATCAGGCGGGCGGAAGAACGGCTGGCGGCGCTGGATATTGTGGATCCGGAGCAGGAAAAACAGCGGGATTTCTTAAAAGCGGTGATCATCGTAAACAAGGCGGTGATCCGTTTTGCGAACCGGTATGCCGAACTGGCGCGGGAAAAAGCGGCGGTGGAAAAAGACGCGCTACGCAAACAGGAGCTGCTGAAGATTGCCGACGTGTGCGAGCATGTGCCGGCGAACCCGGCGCGCGATTTTCATGAAGGCGTGCAGGCGATGTGGTTTATCAACCTGACGCTGCAACTGGAAAACAACGGGCATTCTATTTCTTTCGGCAGGTTTGACCAAACGCTTAACGCGCTTTATGAAAAGTCGGACGGGCAGGATGGTTTTTCATATATGGACGCGCTGGAACTGGTGGAATGCCTGTTCTTAAAAGTGTTCCAGCTTCTTAAAATCACGAGCTGGGAAAACACAAAAGCGTTTGCCGGTTACCAGTTATTCCAGAATATCACGGTGGGCGGGCAGGATAAAAACGGGAAGGACAGCACAAACGAATTGACGTACCTGGTGCTGAACGCGCAGGCGGCCATTTCACTCAACACGCCGTCCATTTCCCTGCGGTATCACAACAGGATCAACGAGCGGGCGATGTACGCGGCGTTCGATGTCGTGCGCATTGGCGGCGGGCAGCCGGCGCTGTACAGCGATGAGGTGTATATCCCCGCGCTGGTGAACAGGGGGATCCCGTGGGACGACGCGGTGAATTACTCGATTGTGGGCTGCGTGGAGGCTATTGTGGAGGGCAAGCAAACGGGGCGCCCCAACGGCGCGGGGTTTGTGAACCTTGCGCGGATCATGGAGCTTGCGCTGTATAACGGGAAAGACCCGGAGTCGGGGCTTTGCCTTGCGGAAGGGAACGGCGACCTTTCCACGTTCCAGAATTACGACGAACTGTATGAAGCGTTCAAAATACAGGCGCGCGCGTATCTGCGCCAGCAGGTGGTGAACGATAATATAATCGACAGGATGACAGAGTACCACATTGCGGACCCTTACGCTTCTTCACTGGTGGAAGACTGTATCGGCAGGGGCAGGACGATGAAGCAGGGCGGCGCGATATACGATTATTGCGGGCCGCTGTATGTGGGCGTCGCCAATGTGGGCAACACGCTCGCCGCGGTGAAAAAAATTGTGTTTGATGATAAAAAGGTCACGGGCGCGCAGCTGATGCACGCGCTGCGCACCAATTATGGGGATACGACCACTTCCCCCACCGGCCCGGAGATACTTACTATGATGAAGGGCGCGCCTAAATACGGCAATGACGACGACTATGTGGACGACATCATGGTGGATTATTTCCGCTTTGTGTGCGAGGAAACGGCAAAATACCACACCACGCGGTATGGGCGCGGGCCGATCGGCGGCACATGGCAGCCTTCGACCAGTTCGGTTTCGAGCAATGTACCCATGGGCGAAGTGGTGGGCGCTACGCCGGACGGCAGGAAGGACGGCGAAACGCTGGCGGATACGTCCTCGCCCATGCACGGCACGGATACGAAGGGGATCACCGCGTCGCTCAAGTCGGTAGGCAAGCTTCCTACGATACTTGTGTCGGGCGGGCAGCTTCTGAATGTAAAGGTGATGCCCGCGTCGCTTGAACCGGGTATGCCGGTTACAAAGCTGATGCATGTCATACGGACCTATTTTAGCGATTTCAAGGGGATGCATGTACAGCTCAACTGCGTTTCGGCGGATACCTTGCGCGCCGCGCAGCAGAACCCTTCGGAGTATAAAGACCTGATGGTGCGCGTGGCGGGTTACAGCGCGCTGTTTACGCCGCTGGACAAGGCATTGCAGGATGACATCATTGAGCGGACACAGCACGCGGTGTGAGGATAAGAGATGTTTTTAGACAATAAAGAGGAATTCGAGACATACGGAACAGTTTTTAATATTGAGAATTATCATATTAATGACGGGGCGGGCATACGCACCAATGTGTTTTTGAAAGGGTGCAACCTGTGGTGCCAATGGTGCTGCAACCCCGAATCGCAAAAGCTTGCCTGCCAGGTGGCGATACACAAAAACCTTTGCGTGGTGTGCGGGGTGTGTTACACAAGCGGCGTGTGCGCGCAGGGCGCAATCTCAAAGGGGGAAGGCGGCGCGCCGCTGGTGGATAGCGCAAAGTGCGTTGCCTGCGGCGCGTGCGTGGAAAAATGCCCGAACGAGGCGATCGAGCTTTATGGCAAACGCATGAGCGTCGCCGAGGCCATTGCTGAGGTGGAAAAAGACAAGCAGTACTATATCCAGTCGGGCGGCGGCATGACCATTTCCGGCGGGGAACCTTGCGTGCAGCCGGAATTTGCGCGGCAGCTTGCGCGCGCGGCGCGCAGGCGGTATATCCATGTGGCGATGGAGACGGCGGCGGCCGTGCCGTTTGAGCAGCTTTGGAGCGTTGCGGAATTTGTGGACGAGCTGTTGGTCGATGTGAAATTTACCGACCCGGAGAAGTTTAAAACGATTTCCGGCGTGCCACTTGAAACGGTGAAGGAGAATATACGCGAGCTTGTGCGGCGTGGAAAATATGTAAAAATGCGCTGCCCGCTCATCCCCGGCTTAAACGCGGACGAAGCGCATATCGACAAACTGGTCGCGTGGGCGAAGGAGCTTTGCGTCGAGGACGTGGATCTGCTGCCCTTCCATCAACTGGGGAAATACAAGTACGCGTCGCTGGGGTATGGGTATGAGCTGAATGAACTGCGCGACATGGATAAAGCCGTCGCGCAGCGGTATCGGGATAAGATGATCGCCGCCGGGCTATGCGCGGACGTAGGCGGATAATAGAAACCCGCGGATGATTGAGGAAAAAGGAGCTAAACAATGAAAAAAACAGGTATTTTGAATCCGCAGCTTGCGGAGCTGGTTGCATCTATGGGGCACGGCGATATTCTTATGATCGGCGACAGGGGGATACCCTTTCCGCAGCACGAGGAAACGGTGTGTATTGATTTATCGATCAAGCAGGGTATGCCGACGGTAAAGGACGTCATGGAAGTGGTGCTTTCCGAGCTTGAGATCGAAAGCGTCATTATGGCGAAGGAAACAAAAGAGAAAAACCCGAAGAATTATAAGGAATTTATGGATGTGCTTTCCGGCGTGAAAAACTGCGGCAATGCGATCGTTGTGGAGGAGATACCGCATTATGACGCGAAAAACCTTTGGCTGAACGGCGCGCCGATGGACCCGGATGTGATCGATACATGGGGACGGGAAATAAAGGGCGTTGTGCGGACGGGCGATTTTGCCCCGTTCTCTTACATCATGCTGGTGGCAGGGGTGGATTTTGGATGAACCTTACGATAACGGCAGCGAAGACAAAGCATCGTTGGGAGGAAGCACAAGGGGATGAGTAGAGTAGCGGTAAGCATCTTGACATGCAACAATGCCTATTTGGGCGACGCTGTTTTGGCGGCGCAGGCGGGCGGCGCGGATATGCTGCATATAGACATTGTGGATGGCAAATACGGCGGGAATTATTCGTTTGGGCCAAAGACGGTCGCCGACTTAAAAGACCTGGCCGATATTCCGGTTGATGTGCACCTTGAGCTTTTTGACCCGCAGCTTTATATCGGGCAGATGGTTGCCGCTGGGGCGGATATGATCACGATACAGGCGGACAGCACGAGTTGCCCTCTGCGTGCGCTTGCGGCGATACGCGGGTATGGGAAAAAAGCCGGGCTGGGCATTTCGCCCGCGGACAGCCTTTCCCGGCTGGCATACCTTGCGCCCCACATTGACTCGCTGACTTTGCTCAGTGTGGAGCCGGGTTTTGGCGGCCAAAAACCGGAAGAGTCGATCTATGAAAAAATAAAGCAGGCAAAGGAAATACTGCGCGGGCAGAACAGGGAAATCCCTGTTATGGTAGATGGCGGCGTGAGCAAGGAAACGGCGCCGCGCTACCTTGCGAGCGGCGCGGATATTTTGTTGGCCGGCTCGGCGGTGTTTCCCCGAAATGACGTGACGGGGGAAGAGATCACGCGGGCGGTTGCTTACTATAAGGGGTTGTAATAAAGCCTATACCAACGGCGCAAACACCGTCAGTATTGCCACAAAAAATTGCTTGTACCAGGGCAGGCGCTGCGTATCCGCGTAGACGATTTCACGGCTCTGTTCGGCTGTTTCAAGGAAATCGCGCTTCATATCCGCGACGCAGGGCAGCTTATACATCCACACGCCGCATTCAAAGTCCAGGTACAGGCTGCGGTAATCTAAATTGATGGTGCCCACCAGCCCCAGTTCGTCGTCGCATACGAATGTTTTGGAATGGATGAACCCCGGCGAGTATTCATATATTTTGGCGCCCGCCTTAAGCAGCGCCGGGTAATAGGACTGCGTGATCATAAAAACCAGCTTTTTATCCGGGATGCCCGGCGTTGTGATGCGCACGTCCACACCGCTCTGCGCGGCTGTGCAAAGCGCTGTCACAAGTTCGTAGCCGGGGATCAGGTAGGGCGTGTTGATGTAGATATAGTCTTTGGCGCGCGCGATCATATTTAAGAACACGCCTTCGCTCAGGTAGGTCTCATCAAGCGGCATATCCGCGAAGGGCTGGACATACCCGCACGCCTCCCCCGGCTTAGACGGTATCTTATACTGCTGGTATGCCTCAAAATTCACATCTTCCCCCGTCGAGAATTCCCACAGGTGCAGGAACATCATAAGCAGGGACCACACCGCCGCACCTTTTATCATTACGGTCGCGTCCTTCCACACGCCAAAACGCTGGCGCACGTTGATGTATTCATCCGCAAGGTTTGCGCCCCCGCAAAACCCGGTATGCCCATCTATTACGGCGATTTTGCGGTGATCGCGGTTATTGAACAGCGAACCCAGAATCGGCCGCATCGGGTTGAACGCCACGCACGGGATCCCTTTTTCCCGCATTTTTTCAATGAAATCGGGCGGGAGCGTCCGCAGGCAGGCGGCGTCGTCATAAATCACGCGCACATCCAGCCCGGCTTGCGCCTTTTGTTCCAGTATGCGCAAAACGCCATCCCACATCACGCCTTCTTCTATAATGAAATATTCCAGATAAATAAAATGCTCGGCGGCGGAAAGCTCGGTCAAGAGGTCTTGGAAAAAATCCTCGCCCATCGGATAGTATTTTGCCTGTGTGTTATTATACAGCGGATAGATGGACGCAGTCTCGATATAATCCGATTGCCTTGAAACGGACACGTCAAGTTTTCTCAATTCCCCGCGCATTTCTTTATCGCTCACCATGAGGCGGTGTGTTTTCTGGTAGGTATCTAGCATAAGTGTGCGTTCTTTTTTGGTGAGTTGGCGCTGGCTGAAACAGAAATACATCAGTATGCCGAACACGGGCAGTAAGAGTATCAGTATGATCCACGCGGTCTTATAAGCCGGGTTTTCCTTTCTGGTCACGATCCACAATACAAGCAGCAGCGAGAGCACGGTAAGGGCCGCCTGCACGAACATGCTGCTTTGCTGCAATACATAGAGCAGCAGCATGAGGACGGTAACCTGCACGGCTATGAGCGCAAAGAACAGGAACAGCCTGTTTTTCAATATACCAAAAATCTTTTTCATTCGAGTCACCTAAGAGAATATGTTCATTTATGTTTTAATACACCAATATTTGGAAAAATAACAGGGGTGGGGAAATTTTTGAGGTTAGTGGCGGTTTCTTTGCGTGGTTACCGGGGAATGTCCGCCTGAATACTAGAGCAAATTAACTTAACATAGGGAATCATCTTTGGCAAAATTGGCTTCATGCTGCGTTGCGTAAAC
>DOMW01000294.1:0-7238 GCA_003510345.1 Clostridiales bacterium
AATAAAATACGGGTTCGTATTCGAGCTAACATGCCTAGCCATAGCATAGAAAAATCTTTTGAACTGCCACCCATAATAGGATCAACCGCGCGGTTTGAATGAATCAGCGGTTACTTAGGTTACAATCCGATAAACTCATCTCATGAGCGAGCAGAGTACAACAAAACGAAAAAAGCGGTTGCCATGACAGTAACGCCACAACAGCCGCTTTAAAATCAATCGACCTCGAAGAGGAAATCCCCTTCTTATTTTTTAATACTTGTCGTCCATGCCGCCCACAGCTTCCTCCATGCCCGAACCCACTGGCGCGGAATACGTCACCTTGTCCGCCGCAGGGGAAACATGCCCGAACCCTTGCGCGCTGCTCTTGAGCTTAAACTGCGCGATCANNAGCATAGTGGACTGGCTGCTCATTTCCTGCGATGCCGCCGCGCTTTCCTGCGCGGTCGCGCTGTTCTGCTGCACAACCTGCGCCACCTGGTCTACGCCGAGGTTAATCTGCGAGATACCCGCCGACTGTTCCTCTGAAGACTGCGCGATCTCCGCGACGATCACGCCGCTCTCATTGATACCGGCTACGATCTGCACAAGGCTGGCCGCGGTTTCTTCGGCAATTTTAGCGCCGCGTTCCGATTTCTCCATAGAGTTCTGGATCATATCATCCGTATCTTTGGCGGCTTCCGCGCTCTTTGCGGCAAGGTTCCTTACTTCTTCCGCCACTACGGCAAACCCTTTGCCGTGCTGCCCGGCGCGCGCCGCTTCCACGGCGGCGTTCAATGCCAGTATGTTCGTCTGGAACGCGATGTCGTCTATGGTCTTGATGATCTTGCTGATAGACTGGCTGGCATCGTTGATATCCTTCACCGCCGTCATCATTTCATCCATCTGCCGGTTCCCCTTTTCGGCGTCGGTCTTTATGGTATCCGCCAATGTGGAAGCCTTATTCGCCATTTCAGCGTTTTCTCTTACTTTATCCGCCATTTCGGTGATAGAGCTGGAAATCTCCTCGATGGAAGCAGCCTGCTCGGTAGCGCCCTGCGCCAGTGCCTGCGCGCCATCCGCCACCTGTTTCGCGCCAGTGGAAACCTGCACGGTAGAATTGTTGATCTCCGTAAACATTTGGTTCAGGTTAACCGTCATCTGCTTGATCGCGTTGCCAAACGTATCGACTTCTCCCAGCGTCTCCACTTCAAATGTCAGGTCTTGCTGCGCCACCCGGTTCACCGCACCGCCGTAATATACAAATTTGCGCATCATTTGCGTAAACGCTTTCATTGTCTGGCCAATCTCATCCTTGCCCTGCGAAATGCGGTCACAGTTTGCCCATTCCTCATCCTTGAACTGCAAGTTGCCCGTTTCGCCCGCCTGCCTGATATAACCCGCCATCGCGTTGATCGGTTTGCTTATGAGCCCGGAGATGTAGAACGCGAGGGCAAACCCGGCAACTACAGCGCCCGCCATCACTGCTATCAGAATAATAGTGGTACGCTGAGACGTGGCTTCGGCCTCTATAGCCATGTCGGTTGTCAACGTATCGGCAAAATCCACAAGTGCGGCGATGCTGCTTGCAAGCGGTGCCACCGTAGCTGCAACTGTATCCAGCTGGGCGACCATCGATTCGTCAGTGACATTCGGATCCACAATACCCTCTATAAAGGCGTCACGTGCGGCAGCAAACGGGGTGAGTGCGCTATCAATATCCGCCATCAAAGCAAGACCTGTCTCCGTCTGTAGCATGGGCGCTACTTGCTCGTGTAGCGAATCATATTCGGCTTCCAATGTTTCAAGATCAGCGAGATTTGCATCCCTCTGATCAATCATCCCCATCACATGGTACACAGCGGCGCCGCGGAAAGCCGCGCGCTGCGCCTGTACTGTGCGGTTCATACGTGCCGCTATAATGGCAATTTCGGTGCGATCTGCCATGAGCGCCGTATTATCCGCCGCCGAAGTGAGCGAGAAAATCCCCACTACACCGATAACCGCCGCAAGCACGATCACGATGACAAAGCTAACGATTAATTTTTTGGATACCTTCATGTTTTTCATTCTGCAAAACCCCCTCTGTAATTCTTTAATATGAATTCCATTTTACCATAAAACCAGTGAATTAAAAACCATTATTTATAAACAACCCCGGCACATCGAGCAAAATCGCCGTATTTCCGTCCGTAAGTTTTTTGGCAATACCCTGCACATAAGAATCGGCGGCGTCATTTGTGCGCGGCGATGGCGCGATATCTTCCGGTTCGATCGTAATGGTTTCCTGTATGGCGTCCACAATAATGCCGATCTCTTTTTCGCCCACCGTAAGCACGATGATACAGGTGCGTTCCGTATACTCTTCCTCCATAATGTCAAAATGCAGGCGCATACTGATAATGGGGATCACATTGCCCCGCAGGCTGATATATCCCTTCATATCCGGCGGCATTTGCGGCATTTTGTTGATCGGCTGCATCGCGATGATTTGGAGTACATACTTGATTTCAATGCCGTAGATCGCGTCTTCCACGCGAAACAGCAGGTACATATTCTCCATTTCCGCGGATGCGTCCATCACGCCATTTTCTATCAACGTTTCATCTGCTACATACGGTTCTTCCATGTATGCCTTTTCCATTCTGTCCCCTTTCGTTCCGTCGCCATATTCTCCTTATGGCCGGCGTCTTTTCCCATCATGTCTGCACACACATAAAAAACACCCCTAACACAAAAATATTGAAACCGATTCCCGTCAAAATACCCTATTGCTGACATGATGCTGCTCTGCGGTTTCATGCTTGCGTATCAACCTATAGTTATATAATATTATCTGCTATTTCCCGGTTTTGTATCACACAGTGAAATTTTAATATCCTGTCGCAAAATACACCATATTTTATGTATCTCTTGAATCCAATTTCCCCCTTTCTTTTAAACACGAACAATGCTATACTATTATATACACTATTATAGTAATATCTAAAGGGGATCAGAAGTCTATATGGCGGATACGAGTTTAAAAAGACCTGTGGCCGGGCCGGGCCATTTTGTGCGGCCGCGCTTGAACGAGCTTTTGGATAAAGCGTCGCAAAACCCGCTTGTTATCCTGTGCGCCGGCACGGGTTATGGCAAATCGCGCGCTGTTTCCGATTTTATACACGGGCGCGAAGCTTCCGTCGGGTGGGTCGCGCTTACAGAGCAGGACAACACCGGTCCCCGTTTCTGGGAAAAGTTTGCCCGTACCGTCGCGCAACTGGACGGGGCGTTAGGCGGTAAACTTTTAGAGCTGGGGTTTCCCGATACGACCGAAAAACTAAACCAATATGTCAAAATACGCAAGCAATTCCCGCCCGGCCGGGAGGTTATTCTCGTGTTCGACGATCTCCATCTTTTGACCGAACCTGCCATAAACCGCTTTTTAGAGCGAAGCCTCCACACCACGCCCAGAAACGGCATTGTATTCCTGCTTTGCCGGGATATCCCGCGCATAAACCTCACGGGAATACAGATGAAGGGCCTTGTATCCATGATTACGGAAGAGCACCTTTGTTTTACGCAAAGCGAGCTGTCTCAGTATTTTGCGCATCAAGACCTGCCGTCCGTCAGGCCGCGCAGTTTGAGCAAGATCCATCACGATACCAAAGGCTGGGCGTTTGCCGTAAACCTCATTGCGCTGTCGCTGAAAAATTCACCGGGCTACGAGGGGTATGTCCAGCCAGCCATGCGGCAAAACATATTCGACATGATGGAAGCGGAGGTTTGGAACGTGGTCAGCGAGCCGCTTCGGCGCTTGTTGGTACGCCTTTCGCTGACCGACCACCTTGCCGCAGACCTTGTGGCAAGCCTTGCCGGGGGCAGCCATGCCCTGCTTGCCGAGCTAAAGCGGCAAAACGCGTATATCCGTTTTGACAGCTACACCAACGCCTATCTGTTTCATCCTCTTCTTTTAGATTTTTTGCGTACCAAACAAGACCTCCTTACCGAAGAGGAGAGGAATGACACGTTCGGCAAATCCGCCTTCTGGTGCAACCAAAACGGTTTTACTAACGATGCGCTCCGCTACTACGAGAATGTGCGGGATTACGCCGCCATCCTGTCCATCTTAAATGAATTTCCGATGCAGATACCAACCGATATCGCGCGCGCCTCGCTCGCCATACTGGAACGGGCCCCTAAAGATATCTATTATAAAGAAGCCTTTTTTGCCGCAAGGCATATGCAGGTGCTGATGAGCCTGGGGTACTGGGAAAAAGCCATGCAGGCAGCAAAGAGTTATGAACAGGATTTTTTGCGGTTTTCCGGCGACGATACGCTTAAAAACCACGCGCTCGGAAGCATCTATTACGTATGGGGCATACTAAGGATGCAGATGGGTATTTCCGACGATTCTTATGATTTTGACACCTATTACGCAAAGATGGACGGTTACCTGCGCCTGTCCCCCATAAACGCGGATCAAATAGCCGGTTTTCTGATCGGCCCGTGGATCAGCATGGTAGGCGCGGCACGAAAGGGCGCGCAGCAGGAGTTTGCCGCCGCACTTACCCGGTCTGTCGGCCACCTTACGAGCTGCCTGCGCGGCAGGGCGGCGGGTATGGACGAGCTATGCAAGGGTGAGCTGAAATTCTATCAGGGCGATATCCCGGCCGCCGAGCTTCTGATTGATTACGCCTGGGAACAGGCGCGGGAATACGGCCAGCGCGATGTTACGCACCGGGCGCTTCTATACACCATGCGCATTGCCGCTTCAAGAGGCGACCGCGCGCGCGCCGAACAAGCCCTTCGTGAAATGGAAGACAGCCTTTCGGCGGAAGAACACGCCTCCCGTTTTATTACTTACGACATAGCGCTCGGCTGGTACTACTACCTGCTGCGCGAACCCGGCATGGTTCCCGGCTGGCTGAAAAAGCGGTTCGCGCCTTACGATAATACTGCTTTTATTGAAAACTTCGGTAATCAAATGAAAGCGCGCTATTGTTACCTTACAAAAAACCATCCGCCCCTTCTGACCTATATCGAGGAACTCAAACACAGGGAATCCATACTGTTTGGCCGGATCGAGATGCTGGCAATGGAAGCTTGCATCTATTTTCAAAGGAAAGAAAAACGGGCGGCTTTTGATACGCTGAAGCAGGCTTATGAAGCCGCGTCGCCAAACGGCGTCGTCATGCCGTTTATAGAGCTGGGCAAGGATATCCGCACACTCACCGCTTCCGCCCTGCGCGAGCTTTCGCCGGGCATACCCCGCCTGTGGCTCGATGAAATCAACCGCAAAGCGTCTACCTACGCGAAGCACCAGTCGCTTCTTATTTCCGATTATAAAAATATCACCGGCGCGGGCGGCAAGGCCGTGTTGTCCCCCCGCGAGAAGAAGGTGTTAAAAGACCTCTACAACGGGCTCTCCCGTTCGGAGATCGCCACAAACCAGTCCCTTTCCATCAACACGATCAACAGCATCGTAAACAATATATATGAAAAACTGAACGCTAATAATATAGTAGACGTTGTGCGCATTGTGGTGGAACGCAACCTATTGTGACTTAGAGCAAATTAACTTACCATAGAGCAGTATCTTTGGCAAAATCGGCTTGCCCAACGCTAAGTTAATTTGCTCTAAAAAGCATGTAGCAGTCCCTGCCCTGCTGCTTCGCCTTATACATCGCGACGTCCGCGTTTTGATATAGTTCCTGGAACATGCCGCCCTGCTGCGGGCAGATCGCTATCCCAATACTGGCGGTCATGTGTTCCAATCCGTTTTCCGGCATGATCTTTCTGAATTCATCCAGAAGCTGCGCCGCCTTTTTTTCCGCCGCCGCGCTGTTCTTAATGCCCGGGCAGAACACAGCAAACTCGTCGCCGCCCAGCCTGCCAATAATATCCGAATCCCTAAAAACATGCCTGAGCGCATCAGCGCAGTCTTTGAGCAGCTTGTCCCCCGCGATATGCCCATAGGTATCGTTGATCGTTTTGAAATAATCGATATCGATCATCATAAACACACCGGCGTTGCCTTCGCTTTCGGAAATACCACAATTTACTTTCCGCTGGAATGTATTTCTGTTCCACAATTCGGTTAAGCCGTCCGTCTCCGCTTTCAGGGTGACGTCGGCAAGCCGCTGGTGCACAAGCGTAGACCCGAGCACTTCCGCGATCGCCCGAACCGTTTCCAAGTCGCTGTTGCTGAGGCGGGTAAAGTAGGGCTGCTGCTCCACCATACGGCCGGTAAGCAGCACAGCCACCACTTCATCCTGCAATAAGATGGGAGCGGAAATGAAGAACGGCAGGTCGTATTCTTCGCGCAGCCGCGCCAAATACCCGTGAGCAGGCCGCGACGTAACAAGTACCGGCTCCTGGCCTATCCGGTCCATCGGCAACTGTATGTTTCGCTTGCGCAGCCGGTCCTGTTCCGCGGGGGAAAACCCCTGCAACACCACTGGGTCAAATTTCCCCACGCCGTCCGAAACCAGCATAATCGTTTTTTGCATATTCAGCGCGGCGTTGATACGCTGCGCGATATGAATAAACATGCTCTCATATTCGTTTGTCTGCCGCAGGGAAACCGCCAATTCCGAAAGCAAAAGAAATCCCCGGCGCTTCAGCTCCAGTTCATACCTGAGGTCAATCGCCTGCTTATCAAGCGCCAATGCTTTAGCGGCATTCTGTTCACAAAGGCCACGCAGTATTTCCGCAGGCGCGTCATGTACCGGCGCGGCTTTAGGCAGTTCGTCCGCTTCGCTGTTTTCGGCGGGCGGCGCAGTTTCCTCCCCCTGGGAAAACAGGCAGAATATGCCGCTCCAATCCAGTTCCCTCGGGCGTCCGGCCATCGGGGCGATCTCCACCCCGGAATAAATGCCGAGCACCGGCACGCGGTCGCCCACGACTTCCTGCAACAGCAGCGCATCCTCCGTGTCCGTGCCGCTATACCCCGCGCACCTGCCCGCGCAATCGATATACGTCGCAAACACGGGGACTCTTCCATTTAAGTTATTGAACAGTGACTCCAGCTTCGGTTTCATATACTGGTGCAAATCAAAAGAACGGAACATGAGCCGGAATTCCGTGCCCGCCACCATGTCCGGTTCAAACATAACGATACCGCCGCGCTCCTTGTCTATGTCAAGGCAAAGGCGGCTGGCATAGTGGTCTTCATTATATTTCCCCCACCGCGCCCCGTGATTGACCCCAAACAACAAAAAGAACGGATATTGCTCCGGCGTTATAGCGGAACCCAAAAGCTCATCCATAAACGCCAG
>DOMW01000294.1:7263-7450 GCA_003510345.1 Clostridiales bacterium
GTAACGGTATAATAGTCGGAAGCGGGGACGCACCCATGCATTATGACGCTGTCCACATGGATATCGTTGTCACACACAAACACCATCGCGCTGTGTTCCGAAACCTTGTCGCCTGTGAACTGGGGTGTGTAGCTGCACGCGTGGTCGCCCATCAAACCCGCGCCGGAAAGGTTCGGCAAAAACCCCA
>DOMW01000259.1 GCA_003510345.1 Clostridiales bacterium
AAAAAGGAGAATGAAAAAATGAGCGACAGTAACATTAGCGAATAAAAAGTCTTTGGATAAAAAATAAAGCTGTTCGTTTTGTTCGTCTGGCCCGTGCTAAAGTTCTATTACGGGATTTGAGAACGCAAAAGCGGCAAACCGCCCGCTTAGCATAAAAATTGCCCAGAACGTGAGGAAGGCATTAAAAGCTTCAAGGGAGAGTATCGTCATACAGACGTAAAAAGGTGGAGGCCACATGGACAAAAAAGTGTTTTCTCAGGAAGAAGTCAACCGAATCGTTACCGCGCGGGTGAGCCGGGAACGGGAAAAACTGGCGAAAGACTTTGAGAACAGGATGAAACGGTGCATGGCCTCCCTACATCTCATGCTGCATCAGGAACTGTGTGAGATGAAACGGGACACGACGGCCGAAACGCAGGAGCCGTTGCTCCAGGCTACACAGCCAAACGAACAGGGCCCTGTCATGTCCCATATTCTGAAAAGAACAAAATAAGGAGGGTAACCGGCAATGAATCAAATTATACCGGTTGAATGCCTGATTGACCGATCATGGGACCCGCTGGCAAAAAGCTGGGTGGGAACGACCGTAAACGGTGAACTGATCGGCGTATTGACACAGTCAGCGGAAGATTACCCGGATAGGCTTATCCCGGCCGGTATCGTGCTGCTGGAAACAGGCGCGGTAGTGAGCGTGCCGGTGGAGTTTATCACCACACGCTGAACAGTAAAAACGCAGTAAAATAACAAAATTAAAGGAGAAAGAATCATGGCATATAGTGCACATCAAACAAAACTGTCTTGCAAGGCAAACGGCGAAACTACGTTTACGGAGCTTCAATACCTGATGGAGGTGCCCGAATTCGGCGGCACGCCGGAAAAAGTCGACGTGACAACGCTTTCGGATACGTCCAAAAAGTACCTTCCAGGCATGAAGGATTACGGCGACCTTGTTTTCAAGTTCCTGTATGACAACGCGGACGCCACATCCAACTACCGCGTGCTGAAGGCACTGGACGAGGGCAACACAGCCGCCACGTTCAAGCTGGAATACCCGGACGGCACAGCCCATCAGTTCGACGCGATCCCGTCGGTCAAGCTGGGCGCGGGCGCGGTAAACGGCGCACTGACATTCAGCGCGACGATGATACTCCAGAGCGACGTTGCAATCACCAACCCGACTGCGTAACACAGCGCAAAATCGCGGGTAACAGGGGGGCGCATTGCCCCCCTAACATATAAATCGGAGGAAAAGATGAAAACATTTTATACGTTTACCGTGGGCGGCGAGGAATACAAAATGCGGCTTACGGCCAGTGCCATCATGGCGATCGAAAAGAAACTGGGCAAGTCGCTGTTCGCGGCGCTTGAGCAAATACAGGACAATCTGGTGGAAACCGTCATCACGATCATTTGGGGCGCGATGCAGCCGCTCAACGCCAACTTTCCTTTTGAAAAAGCGGCGGGCCTGTTTGACGGGTACATCGACGACGGGCATTCGGTGGAGGATTTGATGCGGGAGATCAACGCGCTGTTCGAGGCGTCGGGTTTTTTCAAAAAGGGTCAGGAATAGAAAAGCCTGACCCAAAGGAAAACTATCCCGGATATCTGGCCTATACGGCGCTCGCCGCCGGTATACCGTGGCGGGAGATCGGCGGCATGACGGCGGAGGAAATCACGCTGGCCGCCTACGCGAAGCAGGAACAAAACAAGGAGTTTGCGCAGATGCTGGCGTGGATCATGTATAACGGGGCGGCTTTGACGGGGGTGGCGGTGAACGAGCCGAAACGCTTCCCGCGGCTAGAGGACGCGTTCCCCAGCCTGTTTGAGCGGAAGGAGCAGCAGGATTGGCGGGTAATGAAAGAGCGGGTGGAGAGTTACGCGAGGATGAGGAAGGCGGGGAAGTAGGGGCATTTTGAAAAGCCACCGCTATCCGCCGAACATTATATTAAAAAATGGAGGTGCAAAAACGACAATGGCTACAGATACTATATCACAGGCAGCTATAACTCCGCCAGAAAAAAACGAAGACACAACGACGTCTGTAATGGAACTATCGGACGAGCTATTTGGGCAACTGCAAGAGACTGAAAGTGATATTCCATCGACGGTAGTGGCGGCAGTAGGTGAAATTCTGCAATGGATGGTACAAGCGGTAAATCCGGGGTATGTGTTTCCAGAAGAGATGGGATTAACGCTGAGGGCTATCTTGACTGCAGGGGTGTATATAGGAGAGGGTTTGAAAGGTGTGGAAGCACTTGGTGGTGCTTGGGGCGATGCAGCTTTTGAAATCCAATGGGTTTTGGATGGCATAAGTAATGAAGCCAAAACGCTCGGAGATGCCAATCTACAGATCATTAAGGACATCCTAAGCGCGAACGGAGGCATCTTGAAAGACATCTGGGATAGCATAAAATCCGCAGGTCCGGAAATCGGGGAAATTGTACAATCCGCAGGTTCGGGAATCTGGAATGGTATAAAAGATATAGGTACAGGGTTCCAAAATATGTGGACATTTGTATTGAGCCCTGCATTGGGATCGTTTGTGACAGCTCTCGGTGGAATAGGTACTACCATAGGAGCGGCATTGTGCACGGCCGGGAACGCGATATTGAGTTTTGTACTGACGGCAGTAGAAACATTAGCTACAGCACTGGGTCTTTCCCTTACGGCTACAGTCGTACTCATCGCGATAGGCATATTAATTATAGCGTCCGTTCTTTACCTTGTAGAAAACGCAAGACGTTCAAATGCGTTTGATGTGCTGGCACAAGGCGGTTTTCCCGAAAAAGGTCGACCTTTTATTGCCCGCGAAGCTGGGCCGGAACTGGTCGGCACGATCAGTGGTCGAAACGCCGTCGTGAACAACGACCAAATTATCGAGTCGGTATCTCGCGGTGTGTATGGCGCTTTCAAATCAGCTTTAAAAAGCAACAACACAAAAACTACGGCGATAGCAAGGGTGTATCTTGACGGGAAGCAGATCGCTATGGCGTGACAAATTCAGTCACGGCAACAAATAAGAAAGAAGGAGAATACGTATGGAATCGGCAACGTTTAATTTAAACAAATCATTTACAGACATGGAAACATTCAAACAGCAGACAACCGACGCGTTTACCGAATTGCAGGCATTGGCGGAAACGACCATGGCAAGCGCGGAAGTATTCCGCCAGCAGACGACAGACGCGTTTACCGAATTGCAGGTATTGGCGGAAACTACCATAGCGGTGATGAGCGATACATTCTTGATACTAGCGCAGGATATTAATCTCGCGTTCTTTGAAACAAGTTTGGGCATGCAAGAATCATTTAATCTGGCATACCTTGCCATGGCGGAGGGAGCTGCCGGTCTATGGGTGAGCGTAGGTGAAGTTGTCGTCGCGTTATGGACAATGCTGAACGAAGGATTTGCCGCCTTGTGGATGGGTATTAACGAGGGTTTCATTGCGCTATGGACAGCCGTAGATGAAAGTATGATGCTATTTTGTGCTTTGGTAAACGAGAGTATTAACAGTTTATGGGGGTGGATGAATCTTGGCTTTAGTGAACTGTGGGCGGGTATCAACGCAGGCTTTGCCGCGTTTTGGGCCACAGTCAATCTAGGCACGGAAACGTTACATATTTCTATAAATGAGCGTACCACAACTCTATGGGCTTGGATGAATGAGGGTTTTAATTCGTTATGGGCTACCATAAGTCAGGGTACTGATGCTTTGCATCTTTCGATCAACGAACGCACCAATACTTTATGGGCCTTGCTAAACGAAGGCTTTGGCACGTTATGGAATACCATCAATGAAAATACCAACAATTTATGGAACTCTATACAAACAAACGCCGGTAACTTATGGGGTTGGCTTAACGATAGCTCTACGACTACCCGGGATACGATAAAGACTCGCTTTGACAATTTATGGAGCAGCATACAAAGCGGCAATTCGAACGTGTGGAACGCTACAAGAAGCGACGCATCCAATCTGGTAAGCGATGTAGGTAACAATTTTTCTACCATGCAAACTGACATAGGAAGGGATAACGATGCCTTATGGAAAAGCACACAAGACAACGCCGGAACCTTGCTCGATGGGTTATATAGGGATTTTGGAAAATTCTGGACTGATATGCCGAATGGTATGAGGGGTATGGCTAGGGAAGTGTGCAATGTATTAAACAAGCTGTTAAGTTGGTTGGCTAGCCCGATTAACAACATTATTAAGGGCTTCAATAAAATTCCTTTTGTAAATCTTCCAACCATAAACCCAACGATTTCGCCGCCGTCTTTCGCGCAGGGTGGGTTTCCCGACCAGGGCCAAATGTTTATCGCCCGCGAGGCGGGGCCGGAGCTTGTGGGAACTATTGGCAGCCGCAGCGCGGTTGTGAATAACGACCAAATCGTTGAATCGGTATCCCGTGGCGTATACGACGCGGTAACAGCCGCAATGGGCGGGCGTGGCGGTTCGGGTGGCAGCACGCCGCTTGAATTCAACTTATATCTCGATAGCAAACAAATTACGTCTTCGGTGGAACGCGTACAAAAAGAACGCGGCCTGTCGATCATGAACGGAGGTATGGCATATGGCTACTGATAAAGCACTGGTTACAATTATATGGGAAGAAGACAGCGTGGAATACGGCACGGAGGACGGTATTGAAAAAGACGGCAAAACCCGTAAATTCCCGCTTCCTGAACCCACGGCCTACAGCGGCGCCACCACGACAATGGTCGATAGCGGCACAAGTGTAAGCGGGCATTTGCTTGGCTCGCTGGTGCGCAGCGACGTGGCACAGATATCGCTTTCGTGGAATTACCTTGAAGCGGCGGTATGGGCAAAGGTCAATCAGCAGTTTAAGGAACGGTACATCAACCAGGTTCTGTTCTTCGACCAGACCAAGGGGGATTGGGAGGAGCGCGAAATGTACATAAGCGACCGTAGCGCCGGGCTGTGGCGGCGCAACGCAAACGGCGATGTGCTCGGCTGGACAGGGTGCAGCTTGCAGCTAACGGAGGTGTAGTTTATGGAAGCGACAAGCGAAAAATGGAGAAATAACCAGCAAGAGCCGATCACAAGTGAGGGCTTTGTGGAGGTATTGTATGAGATCAGCGACCCGGATCTGCCGGAAGCGCGCGCAACAAGTAATCATGAGCTGTATATTTCCACAATGCCGGATATGCTTAACCCGCCGTTGATCGACGAAGTGGAGCGCGAGGTAACGCCTTACGCGACATTGGAGCATAATTTATGGCTGCTCGACGGCAGCAAGCCCACTGTTCCTGACAATGGGCCGGATGAAGAATACAGCGGCTATATCAGTGAAGGCCTCTGCGATGAAAACGGGGATTTTACCATAAACCCCAAAATCAGCATAGTGTTTGAAGATATAGTGCGTATCCTCTCGGGCGTGACCATCGCATGGAGCACGGCGCACGGCGATTATCCGGCCAGATTCAGGGTAGTATTGTATGCCGGAAATAACCTCCGCGCCAGCAAGGAAATGGATAATAGCACCGGCGCCACGTCCATCGTTGAATTTGAAATGACGGATTTTGACCGGGTGGATATCGAGGTCATCCGGTGGGCAAACCCGTACCGGCGCGCCCGGATCGAGAAAATTTATCCGGGGATACGCAAAGTGTACACGAAGTCGGATCTGCTGAAATTCAACTGCTCGCAGTCGATCGATCCGCTTTCCGCGGAATTGCCCAAATATGAAGTCGCTTTTGAGGTGAATAACATTGACGGCACATTCAACCCGCAAAATAACGAAGGGCTGTCGAAGTATATGATGGAGCGGCAGCAACTAAGCACGCGGTACGGGTTCCGTTTAGATGACGAAATCGAGTGGATCCCCGGCGGCGTGTACTACCTGTCTGACTGGAGCGCGCCGCAAAACGGGTTATCCGCGTCTTTCAAGGCAAGGGACCTGCTTGGGTTTATGGACGCAAATTATTATAAGGGGACGTTTGCCGATCAAGGGGCCAGTTTGTATGATCTGGCGAAAGCGGTGCTGCAAGACGCGGATTTACCGAAACACAAAACCGGCGTTGACCCGTGGGTGCTGGACGAAGCGCTTCGTGATTTTACGACCACAGCACCTCTCCCCATCTGCTCGCGGGGTGAGTGCCTCCAGATGATCGCGAACGCGGCATGCTGCACTGTTTTTTTCAGCAGGGACGGCATACTGCACATCGCGCCCTTGGGGGATTCAAGCGAAACACTAAAAATCCACGACCGCAATAGCTACTCCAAGCCCGAAATCAGCCTGACAAAGCCTGTAAAGCAAATTGACGTCAGCATGTACAGCTTCACGGCGGAAGACAGGGAAAAGGAGCTGTACGAGGGAACACTGGAAGTGCATCCGGGCGAAAACGTGTTTATTATCGAGTATTCCAATGCCGCGCGGACAAATATGGCTTCGATACAAGTGACAGGTAACGGCGTTACGTTGAATCAGGCAAAAACCATGATCTACGCGCAAAGCTGCGAATTGGTTTTAAATTCCGGCAATAGCGGCACAACGGAATGCAGCATTATCATTACCGGCACTGTGATGAAATCGACGGCGGCGATCGTTACGATTCCCAATTTGGAAGCGGGTGAAACACAGCCGCTGAAAAACGCGCTTATCACACGCGGAGATCACGCGAGGGTGGTTGGGGAATGGATCAAGCGCCACATCAACAACAGAAAAAGCCTGTCTGTGGATTGGAGGGCAGACCCGCGCCTGGATGCCGGAGACATCATCCGCGTGGGCGAACCGGAGAAAAATGTGCGCGTCACATCTTCCGACTTCAGCTTCAGCGGCGCGTTCAAAGGAAAGATCGAGGGGGTGGAAATATAATGAGCGCATGGATAGAACCTATTGCGGACAGGAATCAGTCCGATATCGAAAACAAGACGCCCAAGGCTTTTCTGAATATGGTTGATATAAACAGGATCGAAGGCAATATCGCGTATTTGTCGGAAACCCTAAGCGCGCAGGGCTACCACATACAACCGATACAGCCTGTAGATTGGGAGCGGAGCGGCATACCAAAGCCGCTGGATATGCAGAAAATCTGTGACAACATTGAGGCAATCGTGGCGGCTTACTATGAACCGGACGGGTACGCTGACCTGGCAGGCATTCCAGATAAAACACTGGATTACGCGGATATCAACAAAGTGGAAAGCAACCTTTGGGGCATTAAGGCGTTATTTGACGCGGGACTGACGCACAATTACCTGCATCAGTACACATATGGGCAGCTAAAGCCGTATACCCATAAGCAGTTACGAAAAGGAATAGTGAATCTCTGATATACACAAGATTAAACTAAAAAAGAAAAGAGGAATAGAAATGGAACATACAACAAATTACAACCTGAATAAACCGCTGGACAGCGAAAATTATGATATCGCGCATCAGAATGAAAATATGGATCTTATTGAAGAGGCGCTCACCGAAATATCCACTGACTATTTGGATAAAGCCACCTATGATACCAACAAAAACGGCGCGGCGGACAAGGCGGACAAGCTCACGACGGCGCGGACAATATCCCTTACGGGCGACGTGACGGGGAGCGGAAAATTTGACGGGAGTGCGAATTTGTCGATTTCTGCGAAGGTTGGGACAACAGCTAAAACAACGCCGGTCGACGCGGACAGCGCCGTTATCATCGACAGTGCCGCGAGCAGTGTTGCCAAAAGGACGACATGGGCGAATATCAAAGCATTTTTAAAAACGTACTTTGGAACGCTTTATGCACGCAAGCCCGCGGATATTACATCGACATCCACTAATACATCGGTTGCGGATGGGACGACGACACATACCCATGCATTGGCTTTAGGCGCCGTAACAAACACGAAGATGGCAACTATGCCCGCTAATACGATAAAAGGCAATGATGGTACTACGGCATTGGCGCCACAAGATTTAACGGCGGCGGAAGTGTTGGGTATATTACAAAACGGCACCATACAAAACGTGACGATCACTGCTCCGTCTGGCGCTTTGACAAGTTATGGCCAATTTAATAGTCGATGTTACCGGTGGGGGAAAATGGTATTTGGAACTTTATGTATTGCTCCGCCATCCACGTCCACATTTGCAAACGGAGCGTTGGTTGCAACGCTTGGCGTGGCTCCAAAAGATGCTTGTATCTGTGTAGCTTCGGTAACTGTTCCTGGCAGTAATACTGGCGTGGGGGCATGCGCAACAATCGATACAAGCGGCAAGGTAAATATATGGTATCCGACTGGTGACATGGTGTCGTGGCGAGTGCAGGTAACGGTGTTATTTGTAACAAATTAGGCGTAGAAAATGCAAGAGGAGGGAACTATGTTAAAATTTCGGACAGAAAGCTAAGATAGAGAAAAACGAACTGGAGGGAAAAGGAGATGTCCGAAACGAGACGAAAATATGATGAAGAATTCAAAAAGAATGCTGTGAAATTGAGCTATGCGAGTCCGCAGAGCATCAAGAGTGTTGCAGACAATCTGGGTATTAGCGAGAACCTGTTGTATCGGTGGCGTCAGAAGTACACGGAAGAAGGCGGGAAGACACGATACGCAACGCTGGAAGAGGAAAACAAGGCGCTGCGGCTCAAGAATGCCGAACTTGAGATTGAGAACGATATGCTAAAAAAGGCGAGCGCCTACTTCGCGAGCCTCCACAAGTAATCTACGGGTTCATAGAAGAACACGGAGAATACGCAGTGGCAAAGTGGGCAGGATATTTCGGGGTCTCGACCAGCGGGTATTACGCATGGCGAAACCGGGAAGAAGAGGCGGAGGACAAGAAGAAAACGCGTTGCGAGGAGATTAAGCGGATATTTGAAGAGAGCGGTGGTACATACGGCCCGGAGCGGATTGCCGGGGTGTTGCGGAGGAACGGAGAGAAAGCGTCGCGGCCCACGGTGGAGCGGTATATGGCGGAGATGGGATTATCATCGATTCATAACCGGCACCGAACGCGGAGCTTAACGGATTCGCGGAAGGCACGCGGAGAGGGATACGAAAACCTGATGCGGGATACACAAGTGGAAGAACCGTATACGGCGGTATGCAGCGACATCACGTATCTAAAGACCGGAGAGGGATTTGAGTATCTGTGCGTGGTGAAAGACATAATGAGCGGAGAGGTATTGAGCGAGGCTACCGGCAGCCGGATGACAAAAGAACTGGTGATACGGGCGTTTCTGGGGGCGCAGGCGCGGCATGGATTGCGCGCCGGAACCATCTTTCACAGTGACCGAGGCAGCCAATATGCATCGAAAGCGTTTAGGGAACTGTTGGAGCAATACGGGATTAAACAGAGCTTCTCGCGCGTGGGGATGCCGGGGGATAACGCATGGGCGGAAAGCTTCTTTGCGACATTGAAGAAGGAATGCATCCGCTGGCGGCGGTTTGAGACGCGAGATGAGGTGCGCCAGGCTGTGTTTGCATACATAGAGGGGTTCTACAATACGAAACGGGTACAAAAGCGTCTGGGGTATCTCTCGCCCAGGCAATATGTGAAATCGCTGTACCAAGGCTCCCGGCAATTAGTTGCTTAGCAAACTGTCCGTTTTTTTGTTGACCTTCCA
>DOMW01000288.1 GCA_003510345.1 Clostridiales bacterium
CGATTTCTATAGCTGTGGGCACCGGTTCAGAGAGCGTCCGCATAGCGGGCTCTCCCCCGCCGCCCGCCTGGGGCTGCGCGGGCAGCAGTTCCATTTTCCCTTCCGCCGGCACGGCTTCCAGCGTTTCAAACGTAACCGCTTGCCCGCCATCCGCTGAAATGGGCAAATTATCAAGTATACCGGACACATCGAACTGCGAAGAACTATCCGTAGCGCCGGGCTNNCCTTCCAGTATTTCCGTGACAGAGCCATCCATCTCGGCGACAACCGTGTTCGTCTCCGCGTAGGTAAGTAGCGAGCGCAGCAATTCCTCGTAACCAGCGCGCGTTACCGAAAGCTCCTGGTATTCTTTTTCCGCGACCGTACCACCCAATGTGATCAGCGCTTCCCCTTGCTCCACCAAATCGTTCAGTTCCACGTCAATGCTCTTTACCGTTCCGTCGCTCCCTATGATATTGAGCGGCGCGCTTATCTCCAGCACGCCCGACCCGAGTGTTGCGCCGTTTTCATCCCGTACAGTCACCGTATCACCTGGCATGGGGCCGTCGTCAGTCAATGTCACGGAAAATGCCGAGACATCGCGCGTGGCGACCTCGCCTTCTTCCTCGCTGCCGTCCGGCAATACAACCGTGACGCCGCTGCCCGGCTGCGGGCCCGTTCCCTGCACTTCCGCCCGCATACTGCCATCCAGTGACAATACCATCAGGTAGCCTTTTTGCGTCATAGCATCCGAAACGCCGCCGCCCTCCGTGACCGCTATCTCCTTTACCCTGCCACCCGCGGGCGCGGTTATCTCGCTGTCCTCCGTTTCGGCCTCGGCCTGGGCTATTTTTTCATCGATCGCGGCGATCTCGTCCTGTACCTTTACGATGGAGTTTTGCAGCTCCACCGGGTCGAGCGTCGCCAGCACATCGCCCGCGCGCACGGTATCACCCAGCTCTACCTGCATTTTATCAACCGTCAGTATAGACGGTATCATCACATCCTCAGAATCATCCGCCGCAAGGACACCCGAACCCGCCACGGAAAGCTCGATATCACCCGGCGTGGCAACGGCTGTCCGCTTCTGCCCTTCGATGACCCGCATATTGTTTTCGCGCAACGCGGTCGCGCCATAATAAATCAGCACCGCCAGTACGCCCACTATGACCACCGGAATGATCCATTTCTTACTCTTCTTGTTTTTATTTGCCATACAAATTCCTCTCACAAACGCTGCTTTACCGGCGGAAGCAAAAACAGGTCTCTTCCGTTTCAGCTAACTAATTTAATTATTATACCATATATTCCATGTAGATGGAAATATTTTCATATATGTTGTGCTGCTTTAATTTATTATGCCCACAACAATACATTTTTCGCTGCGGCCCTTCCCTCTATTTAATCTGTACAAGGCGTCCGGGTAAGCATAAAGTACAAAGTAAGAAAAAATTCGGAAGAACTTCTTAAGCCTTTATGAATTTGTGGTTGCCTGCTCGTATTCTTTATGATAGAATAACAATCGCGGCGGGGCATTGGCGCAGTTGGTAGCGCGTCTGAATGGCATTCAGAAGGCCAGCGGTTCGAATCCGCTATGCTCCACCACGTCGGAGCACATTACGCTCCAAAGACCCACACCAAAGACAGGTGCGGGTCTTTTTTGCTTCGTGACTCCTCCTTTTCTCCACACGACCCGCTACGCTACGCTCGCGCGTGGACCCATTTTATGCAAACACCCGCAGGTATGTCACGCACTTCACATAAAAGTTTGCGATATTTTTTATGCCCGCGCCCAGGTATTAAGGCGCAACATTCCTGTGAACAACTCATGAATTTGTCTGAGACTATCTGTAAAAATCCACAAAAATATGATACGATAGAGAAACGAAAAAGATGGAGTGACGGCGATGCAGTATAGCGGGATGGCTTGCGTATATGACAGCCTGATGGTTGACGTGGCGTATGGAGAATGGGCGGCGTATATACGCACGCTGCTTGAAAAACGTGAGATCACAGGCGGCCTGCTGCTGGAATACGCCTGCGGCACGGGAAATATCACAGTACCGCTTGCGCGCGCGGGGTATGAAGTGATTGCGGTGGATCGCTCGGAGGAGATGCTGAACGAGGCGCGGGCAAAGGTGCGCGCCTGCGCGGCGGATGCACAGTTTGTATGCGAGGATATGACGCGGCTCAAAGTGAACAGGCGCGCCGACGCCGCGGTGTGCGCGTGCGACGGGGTGAATTACCTGCTTACGGAGGAAGCGGTGCGGGAATTCTTCAGTAACGCATTTTTGAATATCCGCCCAGACGGCGTATTCCTGTTTGATATCAGCTCCGCCGTAAAAATACGCGAAGAACTGGGGAACGAGTTTTTTTATGACGACGGGGAAAACCGGACGCTCTTTTGGCAAAATGAATATGATGCGCGGACAAAGCAGGTCTGTATGGAGCTTACGCTGTTTATAAAGGAAGGGCAGGCATATCGCCGGGTAGATGAACTGCACCGGCAGCGCGCATGGGAGCAGGACGAGATTACAAAGATGCTTGCTTATGCGGGGTTTTCACAAATAGAAGTATTTGATTTCCTGACGGAGAGGCAACCGGGCGAAAACGCGCGGCGGTTGCAGTTTTGCGCGGTGAAAAAGGAGAGGACATGAGCGACGTTTTGGTAAAAGCGCTGTTGAACGGCGAGGCGGCCGTCTGCGCGTGCGATATTTCAAAGATGGCGGAACAGGCGCGCGCCACCCATGAAGCGCTGCCCATCGGCACGATCATACTCGGCAGAACGATGGCGGCGACCGTGATGATGTGCGCTACGCTGAAAAATAAAAAGGACAAGCTGACATTGATGATAAACGGCGGCGGCCCGGCGGGCACTGTGATGGCGACGGGCGGTGAAGACTTAAAAGTAAAGGCATATGTCGCCAACCCGCAGGTAGATATGCCGCGCGCGGAAAAAGGCGGTTTTGATATCGGCGGCGCGGTGGGCGCAGCCGGGTTTTTGACCGTGATAAAAGACCTGGGGCTGAAAGAGCCTTTTATGGGCAAAGTGGAGCTTGTTTCGGGGGAGATCGGCGAGGACGTCGCGCAGTATTATTTACTTTCCGAGCAGCAGCCGTCCGTCGTGTATGTCAACACATGGCTGGAGGTGGATATGACCGTACTGAACGCGGGTGGGCTGATGGTATCGCCGCTGCCGGGTTGCGGTGAGGAAACGCTTGCCGGTGTGGAGGCGCGCGCCAAAGAGATCGTAAACTTTCCGCTCTACCGGATGCAGGACAGTGTGGAGGGTGTTTTGCGCAAGATATTCGACGGGATGGAGCTGCAATTCTTAGAAGAGCGCACGCCCGTGTTCACTTGCGACTGCAATAGGGACAGGCTTTCGCGCGTGGTGATTTCGCTGGGAGAGGAAGAAATCAACGACATGATCGAAAAAGACAACGGCGCGCAGATCAAATGCCATTTTTGCAATAAGGCGTATGATTTTTCCGCGGATGAGCTGCGGGAGCTGCTGCGCACGGCAAAAGACAACCGGGAAAGAGGAAAAAATGGGGAGTAAAATACTGGCGTTCGACCAACCCGCCGATTTTTATTATAAGCGCGCGCAGCGCCTGATGGACGACGGAAACTATATCAACGCGCTGCCCATCATGAGAATCGCGCTCGAAAAAGCGCCGGACGATTATGAGTTTTCGCTCTGTCTTGCGGAAATATTGACTGAACTGGGAAAATATGAGGAATCAAACCGCGTGCTCTTTGAAGCGATAGAGCAGCAGAAAGACGTGGATGCGGATTGTTTTTTCTGCCTGGGCTGCAATTTTATGGGGCTGAATGACATCGGCAAGGCCCGGGAAAGCTTTGAGCGGTATTTGCAGGTGGACCCTGCGGGGGAATATCACGAAGAGGTAGAAGATTTCCTGCTGTATTTTGAGGAGGAAGAAGGCGATATAGGCCGAGTCATAGAAGAGGTCGGGGAAAGCGAGGCGTATCAAAAAGCGGACGAAGGCAAACGGCTTTTAGACAACGCGGAATATGACCAGGCCATCAAGGTGTTGGAAAGTATCCACGAGGACGATGACGGGATGGACTATGCCAGAAACAACCTCGCGCTGGCCTATTATTGCAAGAAAGATGTAGATAAAGCGATCGAACTGACAAGCGAGGTGCTTGCGAAAAATAAGAATAACATACACGCGAATTGTAATATGGCGGTGTTTTTGCATGACAAGGGCAGGGTGGAGGAATCGGATATCTTCATTGAAAAAGCCATACGGCAAAACCCGTCCGTGATGGAGGACGTCTATAAACTGGCGATATCGCTGTGCGAACTAAAGCGACATGAGGACGCGATGAAACACCTGAAGTTGCTCATAGAGATGACGCCGTATGATGAGAAGGCGTTGTTTTACCTGGCGGCGGCCTGTTACAACACAAAGAAATTCAAAGAGGCGCTCACTGTGCTGGGGGATGTTAAAAAACTGGATTATCCGGGCGTGATCGCGGATTACTATATCAAGCAGGTAAACCGCGTGCTGGCCCATCCGGCGGAGTTTTGCGAACTCCCGTATGTATATCAGGTTCCGGCTGAGGAAGCGCGCAAAAAAATAAAGTACTTGAATGATTGCCTGAAACTGAAAGATACGGAATACCGCTCCAAATGGCTGGAAGATGAGGTGTTTCTGCACACGGCGCTTTGGGGGCTCGAATACGGGGACGACAATATAAAACGCGCCATCGCCAGCATGGTCGCCGGGTTTGCGGACGCCAAGGCGGAAAGGATCCTCCGGATGTTCATATTGAAAAAGCACCAGCCGGATGATGTGAAAAATGACGTGTTTATTTTACTCAAGCGCATGAACGCGAAGGAACCGTATGTGGCCTACATAGGCGGCGAAGTCGTTGAAGTGAAGGTGGGTGCATACGGCGAGGGCGATAAAGACCTCTCCGAACGGTACTCGAAGCTGCTGCGCCTGCTAAGCGAGGCGATCCTCCAAACATACCCTGAAAACGTGATGAAGAACACACTGGAGGCGATGCGGGAATTTGTCGCCCATAAGGACGCGGATGAGATGCTTAAACAAAGTGGCGAACTGGCGGCGGCGATCTTGTACACCGCGCTTGTAAGGAGCGGTGTGGACGAGAGCATGGAGGATGTGTGCAGGCGCTTTCACGCGCGGGAAGAGATTGCGGGCGCGTACGTGGCAAAGCTGGATTGCGCACCGGAATAATAGTCACGAGAAAAACGCAAAGATACAACAAAAAATTGCAATGAACAGGCTGGCAAGAAAGGCCCAGGTGCAAGGAAGCGCCTAAAACTGTGGACGAGGTAGAATAACTAATTCACCGAGGTCGCAGTTTTAGGCGGTGACGCCGCAAATGTCGTGCCTTTATGGACAGCCAGCGCGGAAAAGGAAGATTAAATGGGTAAGATTACATTTGCGGAAATACAGAAAAACGAAAAGATCATGCAGCTTGTGAACATGTCGAATGAAAACCTTGGTATTATCGGGTACACAGAGCACGGCATACGCCATGTGAAATACATTGCGAAAATCGCGGGGCGCATACTGGAGGAACTGGGCTACCCCGCCGAGCGCGTAGAGCTGGCGAAGATCGCGGGCTGGGTGCACGATGTGGGAAATATGATCAACCGGCAATACCATTCGCTCACAGGCGCGATGATCCTTTTTGAGGAGCTGCAAAAACTTGGCATGGATTTTGCCGATGTGTGCGCCGTTTGCTCGGCGGTCGGTTCCCACGACGAAGAGATCGGCAGGCCGGTGAGCGATATCTCTGCCGCGCTCATAATAGCCGACAAGGTAGACGCGTACAAAGCGCGGGTGCGGCTGGACAGCTATTCGCTGGAGGATATCCACGACCGTGTAAACCTTTCCATCTATGAAACGCATGTGCGTGTAAACAAAGAAGAGAAACAAATCATTTGGGAAATGCACATGAAAGATCACGCGACGCCCATGGAATTTATGGAGATCTATTTCAGCCGTATGCGCATGTGCGAGACGAGCGCCGCGTTTTTGGGCTGCACGTTCCGGCTGGTGATAAACGGGCTGGTCATGAACCAGATCGGCGCGGTGCAGGCATGAAAAGCGTGTACCGGTGCTATGCCTCCTGCGCGTTTGGCATAGAGGGGGTTCTCTCGGCTGAGCTAAAAAAACTCGATATGGAAAACGTGGCGGCGCAGGACGCGCGCGTTTATTTTGATGCGGATATGGACGGCATTGCCCGCGCCAACCTTTTTTTGCGCACGGCGGACAGGGTGTATCTCGTGCTGAATGAATTTTACGCGGAGACGTTTGACCAACTGTTTGAAACCATAAAAGCCCTGCCCCTCGCGGATTTTCTGCCTTCGGACGCGCGTTTCCCGGTGGACGCGAACGCGGTGCAGTCCACGCTGATGAGCGTATCGGATATCCAGTCGGTATCCAAAAAAGCGGTGGTGCGCGCGCTTTCCCGGGTGTACAAGCAAGACCGGTTCGCCGAAGACGGCAGCGTATTTCATTTATTTGTGAATATCTACAAAAACAAAGTGACGGTGGCTCTCAATACGAGCGGCAATGGGCTGAACCGGCGGGGCTACCGACTGAAAAACGTACAGGCGCCTTTAAAGGAAACGCTGGCGGCGGCGCTCCTTTCCATCGCGCGGTGGCACACACGGGAGTTTCACGACCCGATGTGCGGCAGCGGGACGATCACCATAGAAGCGGCGATGCAGGCCGCCAATATGGCGCCCGGCCTAAAGAGGCGGTTTGACGCGCAAAGCTGGCACAATGAAGGCAAAGAGGCGTTCCGCATTGCGCGCGAGGACGCGAAAAGCAGGATCGTAAGGCCGCAAATGCGCATATGCGCAAGCGATATTGACGCTAAAAGCCTGAAACTCGCGCGGGAACACGCGCACAACATGGATGTGGCGGAGTTCATTGATTTCTCCGTCCGGGATGTGAAGGATTTTGCGCAGCCGGAAGCAGCGGCGGCGATCATCACAAACCCACCCTATGCCGTGCGCCTGGGCGAAGAAAAACAGGTGGAGCGGCTGACACGTGATATGGGCAAGGCCTTTTTGCGGCTTAACGATGTAGTTGTGTTTATATTGAGCGCGAACGGCGGGTTTGAGCAGCAATACGGCAAAAAAGCGGATAAGCGGCGCAAGCTGTATAACGGAAATATCAAGTGTACGTATTATCAGTATTTTAGAAAAGAGAAATAACGGGGTTTGACGTTGACGGTTGGCGCAGCGGGAGGATGGATATCTAAACTGTGCCCTAAAGTTAGCGCTGATCAATGCAGGGTACGCGTGTTTTCGGTTCTTTTAGGCATATCCACCCAAATACGAACCCATATTTTGCTGTACAAATTTCTCGTATTTACTTTCGGGTATTCCTCCCGGGTCAAGGTGCCTGCGGCGCATTATATGTCTCCGGCGGTTTAGAACCT
>DOMW01000076.1 GCA_003510345.1 Clostridiales bacterium
ATCCCCCTGCCCCCCTTGACGCCTAGCGGCAGCGTCATACCTATCCACGATGAAAAATATTTCCGTTTCAACAACAGCGCAGGCGCGAGTCCAAATCTCGTCTCCCTAGAGGCTGGAGACACGAACCCGCTTTAATCAGCGCTTATCCGGGCTAAGTTAATTTGCTTCTAAGCGTATAAAAAAGCTATGTTCACAGGCCCCTATACAATGCCACCAAACCGTCGTGCGGCAATTCAACCTGTTCCGCCGCAAATTCGTTGTTGGGAATAAAGCTGACTGCTCCCATTGTAAAGCTGTGGTTAGACCCGGCCTTGTAAAAAATATGGTAACTCTTAGCTTTTGACCGGGCGGATAGCCCGCCGCGCCGACATACCCGCGCAAACCGTCTCCATCAACGAAAACGCCGTCTTCGTTAAACGAGACGAAGCGTTCCGCGCCTTCAATTTGCAAAAGACTTCCGCCGGTATCCGCGGAAACCAGCGCTACGTCCGCCCCATTGCAGATGGGGTGCACGACGCCGATAAACCCCACCACGCATACGCAGACGGCGGCGCAGAGTGCGAGAACAGCAACCCTCCCGCCGCCGGAAAAGGGTATGGCGCAAGCCCGGACGCGTTCAAATATGCCGCCCTGTTCGGATGCAATACCTGCCAGCGCATGGCCGGGTGATGCTTTTTCCGCCTCGCGCAGCAGCAGCAAGCCGTATTCCCGTTTGGAATACTTACGCGTCACGCGCGCGTCGCACAAAAGCTCCCGGTCATGTCTGATGAGCGGCACCGCTTTGTAAACCGGCGGGCAAAACCAAAACACACATTGTAAAACTTCCAAAGCGCGGAACAGAAGCGGGTCATGCTGCTTGATATGCTGCCGTTCGTGGGCGAGAAGCATCTCTTTCTGGGCAGGCGTGTACGCTTTCTCAAAATCGGGCGGCAGGTAGACGCGGGAACGGAACCTAAAAAAGTATGCGGCGCAACCGGCCAGCTTACCGGTTTTTATCCGGCGCATCGTGCGCTTACGCCGCAACCGGGCCCGCATGGAAAAAAACACGAACCCGCCAAACCATAGATACGCCAGAACCGTTTGTACTATAGCGGCGGCCGGGCCATCTGTTATAAAGAGCGGCACACCCGCCCCTCTTTGCGCGAAGAATACGGCGCTGTGTTCAAACGGCAGCGCAAGGCACACGATGAGAAGCGCCCACAGCCATGAGCGGAGGGCGGGGGAACACTTTTTGCGCGCAAGCATAATGCAGGCGGTCAGCAGGGAAAGCGCAAGCGCGGCAAAGAGCAGCCTGCCCGCGAACATTTGCAGCATGGTATGAAACATGTTGGAAAATGTTTTCAAAAATCCGTCAATCATCTCCGCCCACGTACCATTCACGGCGCATCCTCCTTTTTTTCCGCAAGAAGCGCGGTGAGCGCCTCAATCTGGTCGCGGCTCAGTTCGCTGTCGCCAATAAAACGCGCCAGCATCCCGGCTACGTCGCCCTTGTAATACAGGGAAACAAAATCATGATTTTCCCTCTTGACGCATATGTCCTCGCTCACTGCCGCACTGTAGTGATAGACGCGGCTATCGGCGGCGTCTATCGTAAACGTGACAAAGCCCTTTGCAACCAGCCTTTGCAGGAGCGTCTTGATTGTCCGGGGGCTGCGCCCGCGGAGATCTTCCACCCGCGCGACTATTTCGGCGGAGGTCATTGGTTCCCCACATTCCCACAGCGTCCGCATGACCTCCCATTCCGCTTCCGATATATTGTATTCCATACGCGCTGCCCTCCGGTTTGCCAACATTCGTAGTCTTTTTTTGTGTGAACCCATAAAGTTCATGAGAGATTTGCCGATAAATAGATTGACTACACGTGTAATCTAGTGATATTCTAGCATTAACCAGCTGTCACGCATAGTATAATACTACCAAAGAAAGATTGCAAGAGGGTTCGTTTTACGCAAACAGACTATATGTGTAGTCAATAAGAACAAAGAAAGAAGGGAGCTTGGTATAATTATGAACAACAACACTATCAATACGCAGCAAAGCAATTGGCCGGTATCCAATCAATATCCGGCCGCCAATGTCAAAGAGTCGTCGGAGAGCGAAGAGATCCAGCCGGAGGAGAAGGAGGCCGGATTGCCGGAAATTGACCAATATACGGAAACCGGCAACCAGTCGAAAGAAAGCCCCGGCCTCTATTGGCTTGAAAGCGACGAGGAGGGTAATCAAAAGGTTGTATTTACCCCACCGACTACGCAGGAGGCTTTGCGTGCCGAAGCCGCGCGCGAACCGCAGATAACGGGCAGCGGAACGCCAAAAGATGACGATGGCGGGGATTCCGGCCAGCCCGCCTCAGACGAAAACGAAAAACCGGCGACGTACCGGCAAACCGCCACACTGGACCCCAGCGAGATAAAAGCAGAAATCGCGCGGGTTAAGGAAAGAAAGGCGGCGCTTACCCGGGAACTGCAAACGGCAGGTGGCGACGAGGACCGCCGCAAGGACATCGAGGCACAGATTCAGCAGGTGGAAGCCGAGCTTGCCATGAAAGACAACCCCGAATATATAAAACGCAACGCGAAGAAAACGTTCGGGCCGGCAACGCGTGAAACCCACTAGGTAAGCACTGATTAATGGGTGCGCAGGTTTCCGGGCAGTTTTTGTAGGCGGTAGTTCAACCGGGGTTGCCTATACCCCGGTTAGGGAAGTGGGATTTGAACCCGCACCTGCGCTGTTGTTGAAACGGAAACATTTTCCACCGTGGGTGGTTATGACGCTGCCGCTGGGCGT
>DOMW01000215.1 GCA_003510345.1 Clostridiales bacterium
CACGACGAGGCGGAGCAGACCCAACCGGTCTGACCCCGGTTTCCTATTGCGAATTTTGCGACGTCGTGTCATTTTGCGGCGCTTTTTGTGTTTCGATAAATTCACAAAACCTTAAGAAAGTCTTCAAAATATCTTTCTTTCCGTGCCTTATGCTTGTTCGAATTGGACAGATACAAAAACAGGGAGGAAGGATCACAGTGAGGAATGTATTGGAGCGGCAAAGGATCACGGTTGTTTTTTTTGCCATTTACCTTGTGATGCTGGTGTGGGTGCTGCTTTTTAAAATGCAGTTTTCATTGGCGTATTTACCGCATGTACAGACGATCAATCTTGTGCCGTATGCCGCGTCCGCTATGGTGAACGGTTCTGTGGATATTTCCGAGATCATACAGAACGCGCTGGTGTATGTGCCGTTCGGCTTTTTTGCGGCTGCGCTTCTAAGGAACCGCCCGGTTTGGCAAAAACTGCTGTTGATCGCGGGGACAAGCGTTGCGATAGAAGCGCTGCAATACGCGCTTGCGGTAGGGCGGTCGGATATTACGGACGTCATAAACAACTTTGCGGGCGGTGTGCTGGGGCTGCTGCTTTACGCGCTGGTGCGCCGGATGTGTAAAACCGAAGTGAAAACGCTCACAGTGGTGAATGTTATATGCATCATGGCTTCGGCGGTCATGCTGGCGCTGATGGGCGCGCTTATTGTCGCCAATTTATAGAAAAAGAGGAAATGAAACTTGCAAGGCTCTTCGCATGAAATATCGAACTATAAAACGCGGCGCGTCTTTACCGTGTTACTGTGGGGCTCTGTTGTCGTCTATCTTTTTGTACTGGCAAACCTGTTGTTGTTTAAATATATCCCGCCAACCGAGCTTTTCAGCCCAGACCGGTATGTGTTCCGCTCGGTGAATTTTGTTCCGTTTGCGGGGATTCACGGGTATCTTTTTGGCGGCGCGGTTTCCCCCAACATCGCGGTGGGAAACGTGCTGGGGAATATCGTGCTTTTTATGCCGTTGGGGCTGCTGCTGCGGCTGACGCGCCCCGGGCAAAAAATACGGTGGACGGTGCTTATCGTTTGCCTTGCGAGTATTGCGGTAGAAGCCGCGCAATATGCGCTGGGGGTGGGCGCGGCGGATATCGACGATGTGATTTTGAATACGCTGGGAGGGTTGCTCGGGGCGCTGGTGTTTTCGCTGCTCGCGCGCTGGTTAAAAGACCCCGGCAAGCTCCATGCGTTCATTGCCGTTGTTTCCGTAGCGTGCGCTGTGTTGGTTATGGCGACGCAGGGCAGGGCATGGATTGGTAGCTATTACCCCTGCACCCAACAGTAGGAAAATGCGAATTATGTAATTCCCCCGTGCAGTCCGAGTTTTTCGCATCAGTAATTCCTACTGATAACTTCCAAAGTAATATTTTAGGGATCAGACATTTGTTGCGTGGACGGAAACATATGGCATGGAGCTTACCCAGGCGGACGCCCGGGGAATATTCGATTCCTTTGATGGCACCACCGTCCGCGTTACCACGGAAAATGGGGAAGCGATAGAGGCCGGTTGTCCGGCGATGCGCTGCTTTCCCTTGTACGGCGTGATCTTGAGAGCGGCGCGGTTGATTACTTTGAGCCGGTGGAAACGGGTTTTCTGGCGGAAATGACCACGGGGCTTCCCGTCTGGGTAGATTTTGCCGGGGACGGCACGGCGGGAAAAATATGCTTTGCCGATAACCCGCCGGAGGTGTATGAAGTTTAGGTAACCTAAATGCAGAATAAAAAAAGGACACGCAAAAAATTTCATGGAAAAATGGAACGATGGGGGGCTGCTGTACGTCTACAAGGCAGATCAAAAGCAGGGAAATAGCAAATGTTTCAAATATATTTCGAAAATATTTGTTTTTTGTAACTTTTGGTAGTATAATTGAATGGAATTTGTGTGGAAGGGACGAAGGAACATGAGAAAAAAATTTATTGCGATTTTATTGACAATATGTGTTGTGCTGGGTTTTGCCGCCGCGCCGGCTATGGCCGCGCCGGGGGATTCGCGCGTTACGATAGGCGTGGATAACACAGCGGAACAGATTGGCACGGTGTACGAGTTTTTCCGCATCAACCGCGGCGATGTGACGGAACTGCAAGTGACAAACGCGGAAGAACGTAAATACCTGGAGGGGATCGCGCCGGAAGGGAAAATCGGTTCGGTGGCGCTTTCCTGCGCGTATATTGAAGTGCGTGACAGCGGCGGGATAGAACTGGAAACGTTTAACATCAACTGGGTGACGGATGAGATGTACAAAAACGCGCTGGCTACCGCGGGTATCACGGACGCAAAGGTGATTGTGGCGGCGTATAAGCCTGTTTCGGGCACGGGCGCGCTTACGGGCATCTACAAGGCGTATGAGGATATCACCGGCCAGCTTTTGGATGAAACGACAAAATCCGTCGCGACGGAAGAGCTCATTATTACAAGCGACTTGCAGGAAGTTTTGGGCGACGCGTCTCCCGAATTTGTAAACGACCTTAAGGCGAAGCTGGCGACGACAAAAACAATGACGGACGACGAGATCCGCCAGCTTATCCGCGACACCGCCGCCGAGTACGACGCGACGCTTACGGAGGCGCAGGTGGAGGAAATACTTGGGCTGATCAAGAAAATGAACGAACTGAATATCGACCCGGATACGTTCATAAAACTTGCCGAAGCGGGGCAGGGCGTACAGGGGTTTTTCGCGAACGTCGGTAATTTCTTTAAAGGTATTGGCGACTTCTTCAAGAACCTGTTTGGCGGCGGCGAATAAAATCTGGCAGACAGAGTAAACAATGAAAACCGTATCTGCCCCAGTGTGTGGCGGATGCGGTTTTTTGTGTGCCTTACAAGAAGTTCGTGCTGCCCGGCAAACCAATATCTGCGCGGCCGCAGGCTGAATAGCAAAGCCGTTTTCAGGTTTTTCTATTTGGAATGCGTATTAATGTTGATAAAAACAGCCCGGTTTGATAAAATAATAAAATATGTAGATTGGAACGATTGGGAGGGTGCCTTACATGAGCGAGCTTTTAAATATGACCATTGGCGGGATGCTGGAAAAGCAGGCCGGGGAATACCCGGATAACGAAGGCCTTGTGTCGCCCACGCGCAATTTGCGCTATACATATAAGCAGCTAAACGAAGAAGTGGACGTGATCGCGCGCGGGTTCATGGGAATGGGCGTGGAGAAGGGCGATAAAGTGTCTATTTGGGCGACGAATTACCCGGAATGGGTGCTGACGCAGTTTGCCACCGCGAAGATTGGCGCGGTGCTTGTTACCGTCAATACAAACTACAAACAGTTTGAGCTGGAATACCTTTTGAAGCAGAGCGATACGTCTACGCTTGTGATGATCGGCGGGTTCAAGGATTCCAATTATGTGGAGCATATACGCGGCCTTTGCCCGGAGCTTAATGAAGCGGAGCCGGGGAAGCTCGTTTCAAAAAAGCTGCCGTTCCTAAAGAATGTGGTGTACCTTGATTCGGATAAACAACCGGGCATGTTCCATTGGAACGACCTTAAAAAGTTTGCCGAAAACGTGACGGAAGAGGAATACCACGTGCGTAAGGCTTCGCTTGACCCGCAGGATGTTGTGAATATGCAGTATACGTCGGGAACGACGGGGTTCCCCAAAGGCGTGATGCTAACGCATTATAACCTTGTGAACAACGGCGTGGCGGTGGGCGACTGCATGAAGCTGACGCCCCGCGACCGGCTGCTCATATCGGTGCCGCTGTTTCATTGTTTCGGCTGTGTACTGGGCGTAATGGCAAGCTTTACCCACGCTACGACCATGCTGGTATTAGAGGCGTTTAACCCGGTGAAGGTGATGACCATCATACAAGAGGAAAAATGCACCGCGGTGCACGGCGTGCCTACGATGTTCATTTCCATGCTCGACCATCCGGATTTCGCGCAATACGATTTTTCCACGCTTAGGACGGGGATCATGGCGGGCTCGCCCTGCCCGATCGAGTTTATGAAGCGCGCGATCAGCGATATGAATATGACGGAGATCACCATCACATACGGGCAGACGGAAAGCTCGCCCGCCATCACGATGACAAGGACGGACGACCCGATCGAAAAGCGGGTGGAGACGATCGGCCAGCATGTGCCGGGCGTGGAGGCGAAGATCATCGATATCGAAACGGGCGAGGACGCGCCGTATGGTGTGCAGGGCGAGATCGTGGCGCGCGGCTACAACATTATGAAGGGGTATTACAAAATGCCCGAGGCGACGGCGCAGGCGATCGACGAAGAAAACTGGCTGCATACGGGTGACCTCGGCACGATGGACGCCGACGGGTATTTCAAGGTCACGGGCAGGCTGAAGGATATGATCATACGCGGCGGGGAAAACATATACCCGCGCGAGATAGAGGAATTTATGTACACGCACCCGGCGGTGCGCGATGTGCAGGTGGTGGGCGTGCCGGACATACGTTACGGCGAAGAGGTTCTGGCGTGCGTCGTGCTGAAGGAAGACGCGGGGGATGTGACGGAGGAACAGTTGATACAGTATGTGAAGGACGGCCTCTCCCGCTTCAAATCGCCGCGTTACGTGAAGTTTGTGGATGGTTTCCCGCTCACGGCAAGCGGGAAGATACAAAAGTATAAGATGCGCGAATGGGCGATCGAGGAATTGGGCCTGAAGAAGGCCGCGGAGATCGAAACGGCGTAGAGGGAGCGGAGCAATGCAGATAGATAAAATAGCCATACATAACCTGTTTGGGCTCGAAGGGCTGAACATAGCCTGGTATGGCATCATCATTGCCGCGGGTATCGTGTTTGGCGTGGCTGTGGCGGTGTGGCAGGCAAAAAAACGGGGGTATACGTCCGAGCTGATATTCGACTTGATGATATTGGCGCTGCCGCTCGCTATTGTGGGCGCGCGCGTATATTTTGTGGCGTTTGAATGGGAGTATTATTCGCAGCATACCGACCAGATCGTCGCGATATGGAACGGCGGCATAGCCATTTACGGCGCGGTGATCGGCGGCGTGCTGGCGGCGTTCATCGTTTCAAAATGGCGGAAATTCCCGTTCGGCAGGCTGCTCGATATTGCCGGGCCCGGGCTTGTATTGGGGCAGGCGATCGGCCGGTGGGGCAATTTTGTGAACCAGGAAGCGTTTGGCGCGGCGGTGACAGACCCGGCGTTGCAGTTCTTTCCGTATGCGGTGCAGGTGCAGGATGTGTTTGTGGGCGGGGAGACGCTGAATGGCTGGTTTCAGGCGACGTTTTTCTATGAAAGTATGTGGGATATCGGCGTATTCGTGCTGTTGCTGTTTTACGCGAAGCGCGCTAAACATGACGGCAATGTGTTCGCCATGTACCTGATCGGCTATGGGATTGGGCGTTTTTGGATCGAAGGGGTGCGTATTTTCACGCTTTCGGCGGGCGAGCTGCCCATTTCGCAGATACTCTCCGTGGCGCTCATTGCCATAGGCGTGCTCTATATCGTTATAATGCGCAGGAAGAACCAGCCGAACGCGGTTTATGAGGGCAGGTACCTGCCGGGGTGGCTGGAAGAGCACGGGGAAGAAGAGAAAGCTATAAAGAAGGCGGCGAAGGAACAGCGCGCAAAGCGTAAGGTGGAAAAGGCCGGTGGAGCCGGTGAAGCGAAACAGGCGGCGGATGAAAAAACCGCGGGCGGCGGCAAAGCGGAAGAAACGGAAGATAAAGAGCCAAAAAAGGAAACATATAAACCGGCGGAAAAAACGGAAGATAAAAAATGAGAAACTTGACAATGCTGACCGACCTGTACCAGATCACGATGATGAATGGGTACTTTCAGGCGGGGAAACACAGAGATGAAGCGGTGTATGATCTGTTTTTCAGAAAGCGCGCGCCCGAGACGAATTACGCCATCGCGGCGGGGCTTGCCCAGGTAATCGACCTCATCAACAATATTCATTTCGCGCCGGAAGACATTGCGTACCTGCGTTCGCTTGGCCTTTTTGGCGAAGACTTTCTGGAAATGCTTAAGACGCTGCGCTTTACAGGCGACATTCACGCCGTGCCGGAAGGTACGGTTGTTTTTCCTATGGAACCGCTCCTGCGTGTGCGTGCCCCCATTTGCGAGGCGCAGCTTGTGGAAACGGCGCTGCTCAATATCGT
>DOMW01000019.1 GCA_003510345.1 Clostridiales bacterium
CGACGCCAAGACCGACAGCGGCCGTAAACCGTTCGAGCGCCGCCGCGCGCGCCCCCCGCACACTCTCTTTCAATTCGGCCAAGCCCGTTACGGCGCGCCCTATGCCTATCGTGACGCTGACGTCCCTGAAAACGTCCCGCATACAGGTAACGGCGCTCTTTATCTTTTTCAGCTGCCGCCTCGTCTCCCCCAGTTCCTCCGCGCTGCCGTTTACAATGCAAATGACCCCTTCCTGATGCAGCACGGCGATCAGCTCGCTGCAAGCCCCCTTCAGGCTGTTTTCCACGATATCCTTTGTCTTTTGCGCCAAAAGATAATACGGCTGCCGGTTTTCTTTTTTAAACGGGATCAGCGGCTTTATGACCACGCACTGGTATACGCCGTTTTTAAACTTGCAGTGATATTTTTCGTTTACCGCTGCCCTGTCCATGTTCTCTTTGCTTAACACGCCCGCCAACAGTTGATCTAAAAAGCCGCGCTTGATTTGTTCGTCCGCCACGTCGATCCGGGCCTGCAAATGCTCCCGTTCCCCTTTGAGCCGCGCCTTGTCGTGTTGCTTTTCTATCAGTTTTTGCAGCGTCTCCGTGAGGTCTTTCTTTTTGATCGGTTTTAAGATATAATCCTCCACACCGCATTTTATCGCTTCCTGGGCATATTCAAAATGGCTGTAACCGCTGATGATGATAAAATAGGTATCGGGGCACACCTCTTTCGTCTTGCGGATCAGTTCAATGCCGTCATATTCAGGGATCCTTATATCCGTGATCACAATATCCGGCTTATGCTCCACGATGAATTCATACGCCGCAAGGCCGTCCTGCCTGCTCCCCACAACCTCAAGGCCCATAGAGTCCCAATCGAGCAAATGATAAATCAAGTCGCACACTTTTATTTCATCATCCACAATCAAAACCTTTAACATAACCCAATCCTCTGCGTTTCCTTTTTAAGTATAACCTAGTTGAAAAGACCTTTCAGGAGTATCCGCATTTCATCTTGGCTTAACCGCGATATTCAAACAACTTCCCAAATTATTGACCAAAAAGACAGCAACGTTTCATCAAGAAACATCGCGTGTTGTACTATATTATACTGATTGTATTATATTATACCAGATTTTTGCCGGTGTGGCGTTACTTGTTCATATTATTTACAAAGAATAGCACCCGCCGCAGCTACAACGCCTCATGCGCCTGCGCCACCACGTCCGCAATCACGCCTTCGCCCACATCGCCGCCCCCATCCGTTACAAACCGTGCCAAAAACTCTATATTCCCGTTCGGCCCCCGCACCGGGGAATACGTCAGCCCCGCCATAGAAAGCCCCAGCGAGGCAGCGCTTTTTTGCACGTTTTTTATCACTTCCCTGTGCGTTTGCGCCTCGCGAACAACACCCTTTTTGCCCACTTTTTCGCGGCCCGCCTCAAACTGCGGTTTTATCAGCGCGGCTATGTCGGCGTTTCCCATAGAGATGCGCAGCGCGGCGGGAAAAATAAGCGCCAGCGAAATAAAAGACACATCGATCGATACAAATTCCACCGCCCTGTCAAACGCTTCCAGATACCGGGCGTTTGTCCGCTCCAATACCTCCACCCGCCCGTCATTCCGCAGGCCCCAGTCAAACTGCCCGTACCCTACGTCCACCGCGTACACAAAAGCAGCGCCTTCTTGTAGCATACAGTCGGTAAACCCGCCGGTCGAGGCGCCGATATCCGCGCACACTTTCCCCGTAAGGTCGAGCGAAAAAACGTCGATCGCTTTTTTGAGCTTCAACCCGCCGCGACTCACATAAGGGCAGCCGCCCCCTTTTATCTCAATCGTATCTTCGGAGTCAAACTGATCGGACGGGGATTTCGCCCGCCCCCCGTTTACATACACGCCGCCCGCTATAATAAGCGCCTTTGCTTTCTCCCGGCTTTTGGCAAGGCCTTTTTCCACCAGCAGGACGTCGATACGCTTTTTCATTTTTTCGTTTTCCCCGCGCTGAAAAAATAAACGAACGAGCCGATCGCAAGTACTATCCTCCGGCTGTTTCTCATTGCGATCCCTTTGCCCCACGCTTTTCCCGCCACCGTACCCGCGGCAATAAACGCGGAAACGGCTATAGCGAGCGCCATCTCCGGCAGCGGCACGCGCATCATCATCGCTTTCAGCGTGATCGCAGAGCCCGCCGCGCCACTCACAATGCCGCAGATATCGCCTATCACGTCGTTGCAGAAATTCGCCACGACATCCGCGTTTTTCAAAAGTTTTAACGCGTGATACGCCTTTTGGTTCTTTTTCGCAGACATCGCGATAAACGGCGCGTGGTCACAGCTTGAGAACGCCACACCCACAATGTCGAACACGATGCCGATCACGATCAGCCCCGCAAGCACGGCTATGGAGGCGCCGAGCGAAAGGTTTCCAATAAAATATTCCGCCGCAACAGACACGCCGGCGGAAATGATGAGCGTGATAAAAAATATTTTTATAGTCCAGTGTTTTATTACTTTCATAATTATATTTAAAATGGTGGTGGCAATATGGGTAGACCTTGCAGTATATGGTCCAGCAGGATTTCCCTACGGGCATACTCCCCGTCGCCGCGGGAGCGGTTTCCCTTTAAAGCCCGCAAGGCAGTGTCGCCATCCGCCTGGCTGGATTGCCTGATATCAACCACACTATAATCCCCATATTGCCCTTGCGCGCATAGGCGCGCGCGACAGTCTAGGAGCTTTCCTCAACAGCACAGTTCCGGTTCTTAGTCTTTTTAGCCAGCATGGTTTCCTGCCGGATGAGCCATTGCCCGTACGCGGCGCAGACTCCCCGCTTAACCGCATTTCCTCCATACCGACGCAAGACAGGCTACACTGTACACAGCTATGAGCCGCATAACAGGTTTCATCCTGGCCAGTAACAAACGTTCTGCCACCGCACCAGGTCTCCACGGAAGCTGGGTCATCGCCCGTATGCCCTTACGGATCGCCCCTCCTCCTTAACTCCCAGCATCAGCCCCCGACGGGGCGTCAGCGGCCAACACCAGAAACTTCATCGATGTGCCCTTAACGGATTTTTAGGCCCGCCTTCAAAACCGGCAGTACCGACTAGAATACTGCACCACCTTTTTGGTTGCTATTTTTCTTTTATAACCTCCCCGTCCTCTTCGGTAACCGTTTCTTCTTTCGCGTACTCCCCTATTTTATAAGCTTTCAAAACCTGCTGCTTCACTTCCTCCATCATTTCAGGGTTCTCCAGCAGATATTTTCTGGCGTTTTCCCTGCCCTGCCCGATGTGCTCGCCCTTATAGGAAAACCACGCGCCGGACTTTTGGATGATATTGACCTCTGTCGCCATGTTCAAAATGCTGGAGGTTTTAGAAATGCCCTCGCCGTAATAGATCTCCACTTCCGCAATTTTAAACGGCGGCGCCACTTTGTTTTTCACCACTTTTATTTTCGTCTGGTTCCCGATCACCAGCTCGCCCGCTTTTATTTGCGTGCTCTTGCGCACATCCAGCCGTATCGTCGCGTAAAATTTCAGCGCCTTGCCGCCTGTCGTCGTCTCCGGGCTGCCAAACATCACGCCAATCTTCTCACGGAGCTGGTTGATAAATATGGCGACCGCGTTTGTCCTGCTGATCACACTNNCGCAGCGCCTGCGACATAAGCCGCGCCTGCAACCCTACATGCGAATCCCCCATCAACCCGTCTATCTCCGCTTTGGGCACGAGCGCCGCCACCGAGTCCACCACAATGATGTCGATCGCGCCGCTCCGCACAAGCTGCTCCGTAATCTCAAGCGCTTCCTCCCCCGTGCTGGGCTGCGAAACAAACAAATTGTCAATATCCACGCCGAGCGCCTTTGCGTACGTGGGGTCAAGCGCATGCTCCGCATCCACAAACGCGGCCGCGCCGCCCATCTTCTGCGCCTCGGCAATCATATGCAGTGAAACGGTGGTCTTGCCGGAAGACTCCGGGCCATAAATTTCCACGATCCTGCCGCGCGGCACACCGCCCACCCCGAGGGCGATATCAAGCTCGAGGCAGCCCGTCGGTATCACAGACATATCCATATTCTGCGCCGCGTCCCCCAGCTTCATCACGGCCCCTTTGCCATATTGCTTTTCTATTTGGGCCAACGCCACCTCAAGCGCTTTTGTTTTGTCCCCCGTCTTGTCCACTTTTTGCTTTTCCATGTTAAATCCTCTCTCTATTATCTATCTTCATCTATCTTCAAATACTTTCCTGTTTTTCACAAAATACGCGATACAGGAATAAACCGAAAGCGCGACGCTCACCCACAAAAGGACTTCGCCCAGGCTGAACGGCAAAAACCAAAACGGCCAATCGGCGAGCAGCAGCAGTATGATGGCGATAAACTGCGCCACCGTTTTCAGTTTACCCGCCATATCCGCCTGGATAACCACATTCTTCGTGGCGGCAAACGCCCGCACCGCGCTCATGATCAGCTCCCGGCCTATGATGACCAATATCGCGACAAAACCAACTTTGCCCCACGCCATAAGCACCAGCAGCGCCGCAAGCACCAAAAGCTTGTCCGCGACCGGGTCCCACAGCTTTCCGAAATTCGACACCACATTCATTTTGCGCGCGAGGTATCCATCCGCCCAGTCTGTAATGGCCGCCGCTATAAAGATTATAGCAGCATAGATGTTCCAATTTGGTATATCCGTGAAAAAAAACAACACAAAAACCGGAATCAGCATAATCCGCAATAGTGTGAGCACATTGGGCGCGTTCCACTTCATAGCAATTTTACTCCCCGCTTTCCGGTATAAGCTCCGCAACGCAGTCGTAGTGGTAGGCGCGCGCTATTTTTGCCTTGTAGTACTTGCCAATCTCCAGCGGTTCCGCCGTTTCGATGAATGTTATGCCGTCCACTTCCGGCGCCTGGAACGCGGCCCTGCCGTAATACGCGCCGCTTTCCCCATCCTTGCCCTCCACCAAAACCTCTGCGGTTTTGCCGATCCGTTCCCTGTTTCTCTCATGGGAAATCGTCGCCTGTACATTCATAATGGCGTCCTTGCGGAATTCTTTTTCCGCTTCGTCTATCTGCCCGGGCATCATAGCGGCCGGGGTGCCCTCCTGCGGGGAATAGGCAAACACGCCCAAATGGTCAAACTTCAGCTCTTTCAGCTTCTTGCTCATACCGGTCGTGCTCACCCCGCTCGACCCGGGAAAACCCACAATGACCGTAGAGCGTATCGCGAATTCAGGGGAAGCTTTGCGGATGCGATCCACCGTTTCCTCCACCTGCGCCAAACGGTAGCGGCGGTTCATCGCTTTTAAAATATCATCCGCCGTATGCTGCACAGGCATATCGATATATTTTATAATATTCTCATGCTTAAGCATTACGTCGAGCAGCTCATCCGTAATAGCATCCGGGTAAAAATACATCACGCGCAGCCATTTCACGCCGTCTGTTTGGGCGGCGCTCTCAAGCAGCTTGGGCAGCGAAGGGCTGCCGTAAATATCCGTTCCGTAATTTGTGGTATCCTGCGCCACAAGTATGATTTCGGAATACCCCTCCTTTACAAGCCCGGCTATCTCATCCAGAATGTTTTGCATTTCCCGGCTCTGGTATGGCCCGCGGACAGAAGGGATCACGCAATAACTGCAATGGTTGCCGCAGCCTTCGGCAATCTTCACATAGGCCGTGGGTTTTTGCGTGGTAATGACCCGCCTGGAAAACTCCTCTTCCAGTTCGCGGCGCGCAAACTTTGTAAACTTCCTGCCTTCCGACACTTCGCGCACCGCCTCGAGAATATCCTTGTAGGCGGCGACGCCCAAAAAAGCATCCACGCGCGGAAGCTGCCGTTTCAGTTCCTCTTTATAAAGCTCGGGCATACAGCCCGTTACAATGATCCCCTTCAGGTGCCGGAACCGTTTTTGCTGTTCGGCTTCAAGCACGGTATTGATGGCTTCTTCCTTCGCCTCGTCTATAAACGTGCAGGTATTGATCAGCATGATATCAGCGCTCTGCATATCCTGTACAAATTCGTAACCCTCTTCTTTCAGCAGCCCCAGCATCACTTCCGTATCCACACGGTTTTTGGAGCAGCCCAATGATATCACGCCAATTTTCATTTTTTCTCTCCTGTTTCACCCGGCCAGAACCCTTGTCCGGCTAGGCAGCCATGCCCCGCGGTTCTGTTTTGTAATACGCGATTTCTCCTGCCCGCATTGTTCTTCTAGCTATACCGCCTAAAGCTCGTATTCCGCATCCTCGGAAGGCGTGCGGTACATTTGTTCAAATTGCGCCCTTGAGATCAACACCTGGCGCGGCTTGCTCCCGTCCGGCGCGGAAATGGCGCCCGCTTCCTCCATCTGGTCGATCAGCCTCGCGGCGCGCGCGTAGCCTATCCGCAGGCGGCGCTGGAGCATAGATGTGGAAGCTTGCTCATATTCCAGCACAAGCTCTATCGCCTTGATAAAAAGCTCGTCCGTTTCTTCCGATCCTCCCATGGCGGTCGCGGCGTCTTTAGACATGCCGTCCATCACCTTGCTGTCGTATTTCGGTTCCGTCCGTTTCTTTAAGAACGCGGCGACAGCCTCCACCTCTTTCTCCGAAATAAAGCAGCCCTGCACACGCACAGGTTTGGGCAGCCCCGTTGGGAAAAACAGCATATCGCCCTGCCCCAGCAGCTTTTCCGCCCCCGGCATATCCAGTATGGTGCGCGAATCGATCTGCGAGGAAACGGCAAACGCGATGCGCGACGGGATATTCGCTTTAATGATCCCCGTAATGACATCCACGGAAGGGCGCTGCGTCGCGATCACAAGGTGGATACCCGAGGCGCGCCCTAACTGGGCGATCCTGCATATCGCCTCTTCTATTTCCTTCGGCGCGACCATCATCAGGTCGGCAAGCTCATCTATGATCACCAGTATCTGCGGCAGCTTTTCTTCCCCCGCCGCCAGCATGATCTCGTTGTACTTGGCAAGGTCTTTTGAGCCTTTCGCCGCGAACATGCGGTAGCGGAGCGTCATCTCATTCACGGCCCAGTTCACGGCCGAGGAAGCTTTTTTGGGGTCTGTCACCACCGGTACCAGCAGGTGCGGGATATCGTTGTATACATTAAGCTCCACCACCTTCGGGTCGATCATGATCATGCGCACGTCCTCGGGCGCGGAATGGTACAATATACTTACGATCAGCGAGTTGATGCACACGCTTTTGCCCGAACCCGTGGAGCCGGCGATCAAAAGGTGGGGCATTTTGGCAATGTCGGCAAATACATTTTCGCCCGCGATATCCTTACCCAGCGTAAAGGCAATGGTGCTCTTTAAGTTACGGAACTGCTCGCTTCCTATAAGCTCGCGTATACCCACGGAAGACGTCTTGTTGTTGGGAATCTCTATGCCCACAACGGGTTTTCCGGGCACCGGCGCTTCTATGCGCACGTCGCGCGCCGAAAGGTTCATGGCGATATCATCCGCGAGGTTCACGATCTTCGACACCTTTACGCCCGATTCCGGCTGCACTTCATAACGCGTCACCACCGGCCCGCGGCTCACATTCACAACTTTAGCGCTCACATTAAAGCTTAAAAGCGTGCTCTCCAGAATATCCACGTTTTTCCGCAGCTCGGCGGAGGAATGCCGGGCGTCTTTCTCCGCCTGATCAAGCAAATTGAGCGGCGGGCGCACATATTTCGGAAGCTTTCTAACCTCGCCGTCCTTCAGGTCGTGCACAACAGGCACCGGCCGCGTGTCGTGCGGCACTTGCTCCTCCTCCTGCTGCTTCGCGGCAGGCACTTCCGTGTGCAGCGACAGATCCAGCCTGCGCCTGCCCCGCACCTCGGGTACACCGGCGCCGTCAAACTCTATATCCGTATCCGAAAACACTTCTCTGTACGGTTGCGGGTCATATTCCTCTATCGCCGCTTTGGCAAGCTCCTGCTCTTCCCCCAACATTTCTTCATACTGCCGATCCATGGATTCGTCAAAAGCCTGTATCCGCATATTGAACTCATCATCTTTTTTATGCTCCGCCCGCTGCTGTTCTTCCTCGTCCAGCCTTTCCACAAAGAGCCTGCGCTGCTCCTTTTCCCGCTCCGCGCGCTCCCTGTATACATCATACGTCGTTTTAACCGCGCCCGCAAGCTCCTGCCCCATCTTTTTCAGCGAAAGGTTTGTAAGCGCCAGCAGGCACGCGATGATGCCCACAAGGCACACAATGTAACTGCCCGCGATCTCAAGGAAACGGAACGTCCAGTATGTTAAAAGCGAGCCGATGACACCGCCGCCTGCAGCGTCCGTAACACCCACTTTATAAGAATTTTCCGCAAAAGCAAAAAAACCGTCGCCCGAGATGAATATTCGTTCGATCACGGAAAGGTGCGCCAGCGAGAAAACAAAAAACACCGCCAGCGCGAGCAGCGTCAGCTTTCCGGCGTTGGCAGTTTTTTTGCGCGCCGCGATGATCAGCACGCCGATGATCCCCAGCAGCACGGGAACGATATACCCCAGCAGGCCGCACACGCCAAAAATAAGGTCGCGTATCATATCGCCAAATACGCTTTCCATATCAAAATACACCGTGATGGCCGCAAAAACCGCAATGCCGATCACGATGATTCCTATGATCTCGTTATACTTCGCCTGTTTCTTTTTTTTCCGCGCCATACTATCCTCGTAAAGCAATGCTTTCCATATTTGATTATTATAGCATTGATTTGCACCGGTTTCAAATGCTTGTGCTAAAAAAAGGAGTAACCCATCCGTGCGTGGTTCTATAGTAACTTAGGCAGGAAACCACAAAATTTCCAGCATTTCATTTTATTTTCATTTTTCTGTTCTAAACTTACCTCAAAACATACTAATCACTACAGTGGGGGGAAAGTAAAAAATGAAGAAATGGTTCTCTGTTTTATTAGTTGCGATGATCCTTTTCATTCCTGTGACGGCATTTGCGCAGGAGGCCGAAGTCACCGATACACTGGTTGTACCGGAGGCCACAGCCGCCGATACACCGGTTGCACTGGAGGCCGCAATGGAGGAACCCTCGGCAACGGAAGCATTGCCTGCGCCCGCCATAGAGTCGGCAGTGTCGGCCACAAACGCCGAGACCCTGATAGAAGACTTTGTGGAGCGCCTTTATGTCCTGGTGCTGAACCGGCCTTCCGATCCGACCGGTAAAGCGCATTGGGTGAGAGAACTAAGTGCGCGACGTATGTCCGGTGGCCAGGCTGCTTACGGGTTCTTTTTCAGTGAGGAAATGGCGTCGCGTAATTTAAGCGACAGCGCTTTCCTGGATATCACCTATCGGACTTTGCTGGGCCGCGAGCCCGATCCCGACGGTAAATATAACTGGCAAAACGCCTTAAACCACGGCCACAGCCGTAAATTTATATTCAGCGGGTTTGTCGGGTCTCCGGAATTCGCCGACTGCTGTTATCGCGCGGGTATTAGTCCCGGTAATATGCAGCCTTTGGAAAACCGCGACACAAACCTAAATGTTACGGGTTTTGTTTCGCGCCTTTATGAAAATTTCTTAGGCCGCACTTACGATGTGGATGGGTTGAACAACTGGTGCGGATATCTAAACAGCGGGCGTACGGCGGCAGAGGTGGCGACCGGTTTCTTTTACAGCACTGAAGCCAGTACTCTGAGCAATGAACAACGGGTTGAGGCATGTTACCGCGCTTTTCTGGGGAGGACATATGATCCATCCGGTAAAAATAATTGGATGAATCAGATCGCGATGCCGCATGGCAAAGAACGTGTCTTTTATGGTTTTGTAATGTCGCAGGAGTTTACAAATATTTGTGCGCAATATGGCATCCCGCGCGGCAACGCGCCTGTGCCTCCGACCGCCCCGACACCGGCACCGGGTCCCGCACCAAACACGGGAAGAACAGCCGCCAGTTACGATTTTTCCGGCCTTTCGGCGGCGGTGGATTCTCTTGTAGCCAGAATGAACGCGGCGACGAGAAGCTCCTATCGCAGTTTAAAAGCGGAAGCCGAATCGTTAGAGCGTCAAATAGAGACACTGGAAGACGCAGCCGAGCGCGATTACAGGCAAGGGCTTTTAAGCCTCGCCGATTACCGTATTGTCGAGCGGACAGCGGAAGGGCTGGAAGACCGGCTGGACAACGCGGAAGACTGGATGGAGCGCCGACTGGGATATGATGATTGATTGCAGGCAGGCAGCCAGCCTCAATAAATACAATGAAAACGCAAGATTGCCAAAATTATCTTGCGTTTTCTTTTACTTATTCCCCGGTGGTCAATATTGCCGCTTTTTGCTACAGGTATGAACAAGGTTAGCCGAGGGAAGCAGCCCGCAAATCACTAAAGCTTATACCCCTGCTTTTCCGAAAGCCCATACTGCCGGTCAAAGTTCTCCTTGTTCTTATCCATATAAAGCGCAAACAATTCGTCCGCGTCCATTCCTGTCTTTGCGCACATGCTGATAAAGAAATGTAATATATCCACAAGCTCACCCTTCACCGAGGCAAGGTCTATCTCTTTTTTGTTCTTCCACCACTTGAAATTCACTTCATCCAAAAGCTCCGCAAGCTCGGAAAGCATGGCGAGCGTTTCCTTCTGTATCCACTCTTCCATGCTTATGTTCCGCAAGTTGCGCTTTTCTATGATCTCACTGTCAAATTTATTCTGGTACTCAAATATTTTTTCCAGTTTATCCATGCTATGCTTCCTTTGTCACAATCCCTTTGAGCGCACCTTCGTCCTCTACCTTGCCCACAAATGTAGCCGTCAGATTTTCCGGCTTTATTACCTCGTCTATCACGCCCCGCACATCCTCATACGTGACCTTGTTGATAAAGTGCAGCAGCTCGTCGTCCGAATAGACCCTCCCGGTCAATATCATAGACTTTCCTATGGCGTTCATTTTTGCCGAAGTGCTCTCAAGCGAAAGCATCAGGCTGCCTTTTAACTGCTCTTTACTCTGCAAAAACTCCTCTTGCGTGATACCGTCCTTTTTCACCCGGTCAAGCTCCTCGAGTATCATTTCGGTCACGGTTGCCGCGTTTTGCGCCATCGTCCCGGCATACAGCGAATACATACCCGTATCACGGTACAGCACCGGGTGCGAAAACACGGCGTATGCCATGCCCATCTCCTCGCGTATGCGCTGGAACAACCGCGAACTCATCGAACCGCCGATCACATTGTTGAGCACGCTCAACGCATATCTCTTCTCCTGCTTCACGGAATAAGACGGCAGCCCCATGCACACATGCACCTGCTCGATGTCTTTTTCCACTACGGCAAACCCTTTTGCATACGAAAAATCCCCGCAGTCAGCAAACCCGGGAATAGAGGAGCCGAACGGCGCCATACCGCCAAGATGTTCTTCCAGGCACTCTATGAGCTGCTTTTCCTCAAACCCGCCCGCCACCGCGACCACAATGTTTTCCGTGGAATAGTACCGGTTGATATAACTCTTTAAATCTTCCCGCTCAAACGATTTGATGTTTTTGGGCGGCCCCAAAATAGTCTTTTGCAGCGAACAACCGTTAAAAAACGTGCTGGATATGAGGTCCATCGCCACATCCTCCGGGTTGTCGTTCGACATAGCGATCTCTTCCAGCACAACACTCTTTTCCTTTTCCAGTTCCCCTTCATCCAGCACGGAATTACAAAACAGGTCCGCCAGTATCTCTATCCCCTGTTCCACCTTCTCGTTGATCATTTTGATATAGTAGCAGGTGGATTCTTTTGAGGTAAACGCGTTGATCTGCCCGCCGATATTATCCACCGCTATGGCAATCTCCTTTGCGGAACGTTTTTCAGTCCCCTTGAACAACATATGTTCGATCAGGTGCGATATCCCGTTTTCTTCCCCGGTTTCCGTAATGGAACCGGCGCCCACCCAAATACCGCAGGTAACAGAATGGAATTTAGGCAGCTTTTCCGCGATTAGCGTGACGCCGTTACTCAATTTTTTCTTAATGAACATAGTAATTCCTTTCCCTGTAAAAAAAGCCGGTAGTCTCATACCGGCTTTCATTGCTCTGCTGCTTCTGCTTCAGTCTTCTTCCTTCTTCGCCTCCGGCACAAGCCCCTTATGCGTCAGGTTGATCCTGCCCTGCTTGTCTATCTCGATGACCTTCACCAGTATCTCGTCGCCTATGTTGCACACATCCTCCACCTTCTTCACATATTCGTTTGAAAGGTTGGATATGCGGCACATACCTTCCTTGCCGGGTGCAAGCTCCACAAACGCGCCAAAGTTCATGATGCGCGTCACTTTGCCGAGGAACAACTCACCGACCTTCACATCTTTTACGATCGTCTCGATGATCTTCCTCGCCTTCGCCGCGGCTTCCGTGTCCGGCGTCAAAATGGAAACGCTGCCGTCGTCCTCGATGTCGATCTTCACGCCGGTGTCTTCGATTATCTTATTGATAACCTTTCCGCCCGTGCCAATAACCTCTCTGATCTTATCCGGGTCGATCATGAAGCGGATGATTTTAGGCGCGTAGGGCGAAAGCTCTTCCCTGGGCTTATCAAGCGTTTCATTCATCTTGCCCAAAATAAACAGCCTGCCTTTTAAGGCCTGCGCAAGCGCGCGCTCCAAAATCTCCCGGTCGATCCCCTTTATTTTGATATCCATCTGTATGGCGGTAATGCCTTTTTCCGTGCCCGCCACCTTAAAGTCCATATCGCCAATGAAATCCTCCAGCCCCTGTATATCCGTCAGCACAACGACTTTGCCGTCCTGCTTTATAAGGCCCATCGCGCAGCCCGCGACGGAAGCCTTTAAGGGCACGCCCGCGTCCATCAACGCAAGGCAGCTCGAGCAAACGCTCGCCTGCGACGTGGAACCGTTCGAGCTTATGACCTCGGAAACGGAACGGATGGCATACGGGAATTCCTCCTCGCTCGGCAATACAGGCTCAAGCGCGCGCGTGGCGAGCGCGCCGTGGCCGATCTCGCGGCGGGAGGTGGAACGCATCATCTTCGCTTCGCCGGTAGAATACGGCGGCATGTTGTAATGGTGCATATAACGTTTGAACGTATCTTCGGATATGCCGTCAAGGTTCTGCCCTTCCCGGAGCGAACCCAGCGTCACAAAGTTCATCGCCTGCGTTAAGCCGCGCGTAAACACAGCGCTGCCGTGCGCGCGCGCCACGATGCCCGTCTCGCACCAAATCGGGCGGATATCCTCATATTTCCTGCCATCCGGGCGCGTCTCGTGGTTGACGATCTTATCGCGGATGATCTCTTTCATCAAGTTATACAGCACGTTGTTGATATGAAGCTCGCTTTCGGGGAAACGCTCGGCAAAGTGCTCGTTCACTTCCTTTTTGATCTGGTCTTCACGCTGCGAGCGTTCGTTCCTATCAAACGTATCCACGCTCCACCGCACTTTTTCCGTCGCGAACTCACGCACAGCGGCGTTGATCTCTTCCGGGATGGCGTACACTTCGATCTGTTTTTCCGGCTTGCCGATCTCCCGTTTGATATTCTCTATAAATTCGCAGATCTTTTTGATCTCCTCGTGGGCGAACAGTATCGCGTTCAGCATTTCCTCTTCGGAAATCTCGCTCGCGCCCGCTTCCACCATCATCACGGCGTCTTTTGTGCCCGAGACCGTCAGGTCAAGCCTGCTTTTCTCGCGCTGCGCCGAATCCGGGTTAATGACATACTCGCCATCCACATAGCCCACGACCACAGAACCCGTAGGCCCGGCGAACGGAATGCCGGAAATGGAAAGAGCGGCGGAAGAACCGATCATGCCATATACCTCCGGCGGGATGTCCGTATCCACCGAAAGCACGGTCGCGACGACCTGCACATCGTTATAATACCCTTTGGGAAAAAGCGGGCGGATGGGCCGGTCGATCAGCCGCGAAGCGAGCACCGCCTTTTCGGAAGGCCGCCCCTCGCGCTTGATGAACCCGCCGGGTATTTTGCCCACAGAATACATTTTCTCTTCAAATTCCACGCTCAGCGGGAAGAAATCGATCCCCTGCCGCTGCGTTTTAGACGCCGTGGCAGTCACGAGCAGTGTTGTATCCCCACATTTCACGAGCACCGCCCCGTCTGCCTGAAAGGCGTATTTACCGCTCTCCACCGTGAGAGTCCGGCCGCCCAATTCCATTTGGTACACATTGTTTTGCATTTCATTCTCCTTATATATTTATATTCGCTTAATAAAAATCCTCAACACAAACAATAGAGCGAGTAAGACCCGCTCTATAAACCCTGGCGCTTATTTTCTTAAATTCAGGCTTTCGATGAGGCTCCTGTACCGCGCGATGTCCTTCGCTTTCAGATAGTTAAGCAAGCCCCTTCTTTTTCCGACCATTTTGAGCAGCCCGCGCCGTGAATGCGAGTCTTTCTTGTTTACCTGCAAGTGCTCGTTTAAGTGGTTTATGCGGTAGGTGAGCAACGCCACCTGCACCTCAGGCGACCCTGTATCGCCCTCTTTTTGCGCATACTTCTCAATAATGCCCGTCTTTGTCTCTTTGTCCATCTGTACCTCCATGATTGGCTTTGTTTATCCCGAAGCACTATGCCGACGTTGGAGCTTCGCCCAGCAGAGCACCCGATCATTTCGCGCGGACCCACATCCGCAACGGAACTAATTCTAACACAATAAGTATGGCTTGTAAACCTCTAAATCGCGCAGCGTACCCTTCGCGGCCGCGCTGTTGCGCGCGATTTCAGCCCGCAACGCCTCTATGCCGGAAAAGCGCCTCTCCTCCCGCAGCAGCTCTATAAAGAAAACACGCAGCGTTTCCCCATAGATATCGCCGTCAAAATCCAGTATAAACGTCTCCACGTTCACGCGCGCATCCTGTTTTACAGTGGGTTTTCTGCCCACGTTTGTCACCCCGCGCAGCAGCTTGCCGCCCGCCAGCACAACCGTGGCATACACCCCGCGCATCGGAAGCAGCTTTTCCGTCGTGAAATTCGCGGTGGGAAAGCCTATTTCCCGGCCCAAGCCCGCCCCTTTTTCAATGCGCCCGTCCGCAAAGTAATACCGGCCTAAAAGCCGCATCGCCTCGGTCATATCCCCGTTTTGTACCATCTCGCGCACCTTGCTGCTCGATACTTTGAAGCCGTCCTTATCTATCTCGGGGACAACGCTAAGCGAATACCCATACTTTGGCGCCAGCGCTTTCAAAAGCGCCGCGTCCCCAACGGCGTTTTGCCCAAACCGGAAGTCATACCCCACCGTGATATGCCGGATCCGCAGTTCCGTTACCGCCTTTTTTATGAACGCCTCCGGCGCAAGCCGCGAAAAGGCATTGTCAAATTCCCGCGAGTAATACCGTTCCACCCCCATGCTCGCAAGGATATACCGTTTTTCCTTTTCCGTGAAAATATGCGCGCCGCAAGCAGGCTTGGAATCAAACGTATAGATCGTACTTTTCTCCCCTTGCCGTTTCAAAATATCTTCTACCAGCGCCTGATGCCCCAGATGCACGCCGTCGAAAAGGCCGAAAGCGCAAGCCGTATGCTCTTGCAGCGGAAAGTCAGTCTCATGTAGTATCTTCATATCTTCATCATCGCCGCCGCCTTGAGCGCGCGCCCCTGTTTCCTCGCGATCGCGATCAATTCATTTTCGCAATACACCGCGTAATCCGTGTTTTCCTCCACTTGCAGCGCCACACGCGAGAGGTCGATCGCCGCGCCGGATACCGCCACCGGGTAAAGATACCCGGGCAGTTGCACTTTGGGTAAAAAGGAAATTGCTTCCTCCATGCTTATAAGCGCCGATTCTTTTGCTTCTTCCAGTTCATCCAGCGTCACCGCGTCCTCTATCGCAAATCCGCCGGTTTTTGTGCGCAGCAGGAAGGACGTGTACGCACATGTTCCCATCGCTTCCGCCATGTCGGCAAGCAGCGTGCGGATGTATGTGCCTTTAGAGCACTGTATTTTAAGCAGGCAGCGGTCCTCCTGCCTGCCCAGCAGCTCTATTCCGTATATTGTGACATCGCGCGGGGGTTTTTGCACGGCCAGCCCTTTGCGCGCAAGCTTGTAGAGCGGCGTTCCCTCGTGTTTTATCGCCGAGTACGCGGGCGGCGCCTGACTGATCGCCCCTGTGAATTGCCCCATCGCTTGTTTTAAGCGCTGTTCATTCGGTATATCGCCGCATGTGCCCGTGACTTTCCCGTAACTATCCAGTGTATCCGTCTCGATACCATAAACTATTTCGGCAATATATTCCTTTTTGCCGTTCATAATGTAACTTGCCAGTTTAGTGGCGCGCCCCACGCACACGGGTAGAACACCCGCCGCGCCCGGATCGAGCGTGCCGGTATGCCCCACTTTTTTCTCGCCCAATATTCTCTTCACCGCCGCCACCGCATTACCGGAAGACATCGCGGGCGGCTTCAAAACATTCACCACGCCGTTCAACGAATATACTCCCCCGCAACGCTTACGACTGTTTGCAATATGTCGTATATATTCCCTTTCATCATGCACCCGGCGGCGCGCACATGCCCCCCGCCGCCATAGCGCCCCGCGAAATCCGCCACGTCGGCATACTGTTTGGAACGAAAGCTCACTTTATACGCGCCTTCTTTTACCTCGCGTATAAAAACCGCTATCTCCACCGTCTGCACATCCCGCGCGTAATTGATAATGGATTCGCAGTCGGAAGGTTTCGCCCCCGCTTCCTCCATCTCATTTCGCGTTATGACCGAAATGGCAAGCTTTCCGTCCCTGTGCAGCCGCATATTTCGTATAAAAGTGCTGATTAAGAGCGTCGCCCCGAGCGACCGCTCGTTGAATATCTTGTTTGCCACAAAGTTGATATCCATCCCCATATTGATAATCTGCGAACAGATTTCAAACGCGCGCGGCGTCGTGTTGGAAAATGTAAAATTCCCGGTATCCGTCGCGATCGCCGTGTAAATGCCGATCCGCGCCGCTTCATCCGGCGTAGCGTTAAGCGCCCGCATCAGGTCAAATATAATCTCGCCCGTCGCCGCCACATCCGCCACATGGTTTACCTGCGCGTACTTTGGGTTTGAGGCGTGGTGGTCTAAATTCATATTCGGCTTGCTAAAGAAGAACGCCCGCGCATCCGCAAGCCTAAGCTCGTCCGCGCAGTCCACAGCGATACAAGCGCCGTATTCCTCCGCGTCCGCCTGCGCAAGCATTTTAAGGTATGGCCGGAATTCCGGGAAGTCATATTTTTCCGGCAACGGGGCAAGCAAGAGCACATCCGCCCGCTTCTTAAGGCCGCGCAGCGCCGAAGCAAGCGAAAACGCGCTTCCCAGCGCGTCCCCATCCGGATTCAAATGTGTGAATACCGCGAAACTATTTTGCCCGCCAATAAAATCAACGACCGGCTTCATCGTTTTTCACCTCGTCCAGCAGTTTAGCGATCTTAAGGCCATGCTCTATCGATTCATCGAGCACAAAGACAAGCTCGGGCACACGCCTGAGCCGCAACGCTCTTGAGAGTTTCGTGCGGATGAACGGCGCGGCGTGGTTTAACCCATCCACCGTCGCGTTCCGTTTTTTATCCGTATCATACACACTCACAAATACCTTCGCGTATTTTAAATCGGGTGTTACGTCCACCTTTGTGATGCTGGCCATCCGCGAGACCCTATCGTCCTTTACATCGCCCTGCACGACGGCGGAAAGCGCCCGCTTCACCTCTTCATCCACCCGTTCACGCCTTTGTTTTCTATCCGCCATAGCCTTTACCGCTCTATCTCACGCATTTCAAACGCTTCCACCACATCCAGTTCCTTGATATCGTTGAAGTTTTCCAGCGAGATGCCGCATTCATAGCCCTGCGCCACTTCCTTCGCGTCGTCCTTGAAACGCTTGAGGGAACTCATATGCCCTTCGTAGATGACCACATTGTCGCGCAGCAGGCGCACCTGCGCGTTCCGCTTCATCATGCCGTCCGTCACATAGCAGCCGGCGATCGTGCCGATGCTCGACACCTTGAATATCTGCCGCACTTCGGCATGGCCTAATACGCTCTCCTCAAACTCGGGGTCAAGCATACCCTTCATGGCGTTTGTGATATCCTCTATCGCCTTATAAATGATGCGGTACAGGCGGATATCCACTTTCTCGCGCTCCGCCGTAGTGCTTGCCATATTGTCCGGCCGCACGTTGAAGCCTATGATGATGGCGTTTGCCGCCGCGGCAAGCATCACGTCCGACTCTTTGATCGCGCCCACGCCCGCGTGGATCACACGCACGCGCACTTCTTCATTGGAAAGCTTTTCAAGCGACTGGCGCACCGCCTCCACCGACCCCTGCACGTCCGCCTTTATCACAATATTCAGGTCTTTTATCTGCCCTTCCTTTATCTGGCTGAAAAGGTCATCCAGTGAAACCTGCGATACTTTTTTGAGCATCTCGGCCTTCTGCCTGTCCTTCCGTTCTTCGGCCACCTGCTTGGAAAGCTTGTCCGCCGCCGCCGCGTGCATGATATCGCCCGCCACAGGCACCTCGGAGAAACCGATCACCTCAACAGGCTGGGCGGGAAGCGCCGCTTCCACGTTCCTTCCCATGTCGTCCACCATAGCGCGCACGCGCCCGAACGCCGTACCCGCGATGACCGTATCGCCCACGCGCAGCGTGCCGTTTTCCACCAGCACGGTCGCCACCGGGCCGCGCCCTTTGTCAAGCTGCGCCTCTATGATCGTACCCTTCGCCAGCCTGTCCGGGTTTGCCTTTAATTCCTGCACTTCGGCCACAAGCAATATCATTTCCAGCAGCTTGTCTATGCCCTCGCCTGTCTTTGCGGAAACCGGCGCCACAATGGTATCTCCGCCCCATTCCTCCGGCAGCAGCTCATGCTCGGTAAGCTCCTGCATGATCTTCTGGATATTGGCGTTTTCCCTGTCGATTTTGTTGATCGCCACAATGATGGGCACATTCGCCGCGTGTGCATGGTTTATGGCCTCCACAGTCTGCGGCATAATGCCGTCGTCCGCCGCCACCACAATGATCGCGATATCCGTCACCTGCGCGCCCCTCGCGCGCATGGCGGTGAACGCTTCATGCCCGGGCGTATCGATAAATGTGATCTTCTCGCCGTGCAGTTCCACCTGGTAAGCGCCAATGTGCTGTGTGATGCCGCCCGCTTCGCCTTCCGTTACCTTGGAAAGGCGTATCTTATCGAGAAGCGATGTCTTGCCGTGGTCCACATGACCCATGATCGTCACGATAGGCGG
>DOMW01000153.1 GCA_003510345.1 Clostridiales bacterium
ATCTTGTCCGGATAGAAATCAAACATCTTGCGGATGCTCGCAAGCACCTTTTCCTCTATTTTCTCATCCGGCCAGTTCCACATTTCATCGGCAGTTTTGTCAAATATAAACAGGCTGGTACATTCTTTCCCCGGCGGAACCGCCTTGGGCGCGCGCGCCGATTTAAAGCCCACCACGCCAAACGGCAGGTCGTATTTCTCACGCGTCCTGCGGTTGAACATGCAGCCGGTGCCAAACACATTGAAGTCTATGGGCATTTTATCCGTGAAGGTCAGCACTGTCATAACCTTGGAATACTTCACTGTGGAGATGGCGTCTTTCATCACCGGCGGCAGCGACGGGATGATTTTAATGGCAGTGGGCGCTTCCACCGCGCAAATCACGTTTTCGCACTCGTAAAAATCGCCGTTCTTTGTTCTTACGCCCTTTGTGACCCCGTTATCCACAACGATTTCCGTCACTTCGCTGCTCACCTTATACCTGTCCGGCCCAAACTCTTCCTTCAACTTTTTGATGATGGCTTCAAGGCCGGTTTCCATCACGGCAACATTGCCCACCAGCACCGTCCAGGCGATTTGCAGGCCATACAGTGTGGATATCTTTTCGGGGAACGTAAGCGCCACCGCACTGATGATGGGCTGCGCAAAACGCTCCAGCACTTCCTTGCCGAACTTTTTCTCCACATAAGCGGCAAACTCGTCCTCGTCTACGTCGAGGCCCCACGTCACTTCCCCTTCGTACATCTTGCCATCCGCGCAGCGCTCGCGGCACCAATCCACAAACGCTTTGAAGTTTTCCCCGCCCATGGCGTCCATCCACTTTTTATGTTGCGCCACCGCTTCCGGGTTATCCTGCGGCGGGTTGTTATAGACCATCAAGTCCTGGCTTTCATCAAACAGCCTCTGGCGCAGCATAGAGCTTTGCACCAAATGCTCGGAAAGGCCCAGTTCCTCGATGATCGTTTTCGCCATCTTGTAGCCGGGGTGCACAAGCTGTGAAGCCACGTCGATAAACTTCCCCTGCGGCGTCTCAAAGGACTCTATCCTCCCGCCGATCCTGTCCAGTTTTTCCAATATGAGAAAATCGTCATACCCTTCCCTTACAAGCGTGTGCGCCGCGATAAGGCCGGCCGGCCCGCTCCCTACAATAATTGTCTTAGCCATTCATTTCTACCTCCTTATGATTTGGTAAGCCCGAATACGTAGTGCTGTCGCAGGAATCATTCGGATCAAGCAGTTTTTTGATCCGTTTCGTCCAGATGTGGTAATCATACTCAAGCGGCCCGAACCGCTCATTATTCATGCCAAACGAGATCGTGAAAGAACTGAACCCTTCCTTCAATTCGTTTTCCGCGTTTCCCCCCGTCGCCTGCGCAAGCGCGCGCGCGCCGCTGCCTGTGGCGTCATTCCGGTTGATAAAGAAAATATTTTCCGAATACCCGAGGTGCCCGCCTTCATACGGGTTGCCGCAGCCTGTGTCGATGTCGTCGTCCAAAATACCGCCTTGCTGTACGAGCGGCGTTTTCATTTTGACCGTCGCCTCGTTCATCGCGATCCCCGCGTCCCATGTGTCAAGGTTGCCGCCCAGCGTAAACAGCGCGCCCGGCCTGCCCATGCCTATATCCACATTGCGCAGCGTGCCCGAAATGCTGGCGGAAGCCGCCATATGCGAAGCTTCGTCGTAGGGTATGGCGTCGATCCTTTCCTGTATATCCTGTTGCAGCTTTTTATATTCCCCTTTGTCCGGCGTATCGTGGAACAGCCTTACGATATCGTCGTAGATATCCGGGTGCGCGCGCAGTACCTTCGGCATACGGATGCCGCCTTCCTCAAAGACGATCTGGTCGAACGCCTTTTCCTTCCACTCGCATTCCTCTTTATTCGCGCCGATGATCATAACGGACATCAGGTAGCGGTTTACTTTTTGCAGATAGCCGGATTCCCATAACTTCACATGCTCGAAACTGTTTTTAGATGCGCCCAGCGACTGCAGAAAGGCAGGCGGGCGTTTTTCCGCGTAGGGGATATACTCCTCATTCACGCGGTAATGCGCCTCGGTGTACGCCTCCATCGTGGGGAAGCTCACCGCCCTGAACGCCATATTTCCCGGCAGTTTTCCGTGCATGATAAAGCCCGGCATTTTGCATTCAAACGAAAGGTTCTCGTCTCCGATCGCCTTTGGCCCATACCACGGGCCCATCTTGATCGCCGCTTTTGTGTAAGTCCCAAGGCCGCCCATCGCGCCGTTGAAGCCACGGATCACACCCAGCAGGTCGGGGCCGGGGCCGGCGGTCGTAAACCAGCCGGATTTTTGCCCTGCGCTGCCGATCTGTATCACGTCGCCATCCGGCATGACCCATTCCACCCCCAGCAGCGTGCGCGGCCCGTAGCCGCAGGACGGGCCATATTGCCCGTAGCCCGTGTGCGAGGTGGCGGCGGCCAGCGTGGAGCCGACCGCGCCCACGGAAATCACATACGGGTTGCATTCCTTTGGCCAGGATTCAAGCTGCAGATCGAGTGAGCGCACAAAAGGCTCCACCACAGTGGTCATATTGTCCGCATTAAGCTCCACAATCGTGTTCATTTTACACAGGTCGAGCAGCAGCGTGCGCTCGGTCGTCGCCGCGCCCGCGACAATCTGCCCGGTGGAGGTCGGGTGCAGCATAAGATCCGTCTCGTTGCAATACTGCGTGATAGCCTGCACCTGTTCCGTCGTTTCGGGCGTCAGTATCGCGGCGGGGCGCGCCATCCATTCGATGTTGCCGTCTTCGGTAGACGGGGATGCGAACCAGATGCCGTATGTATCGCGCAGCCACGGCTGTGTCGCGATGTTTTCCGCACCGACTATTTCGGTCAGTTTCTTTTTTTGTTCCGCTGTAAGATTATACATTTCCTTCTCCTCCCGCCTCACAGGCCAAACTTGCCCGGGTTCAGCACACGGTTAGGGTCCATCAGCCGCTTCATTGTTTTTAAAAGCTTCGTGCTTGCCGGGTCGTTTTCCCACACGATTTTGGCGGATGTGCCGTATGGCCTGCCGAAAAACGCGTGCCCCGCGTTGAGCGCCCGCACCGCCTTTTCTTCAAAAGACTTAACGCGCGCGACATCCTTTCTGTCGTAGGGCAGCATAAACTCTATGCTCACCGAAGTGTTTTGCACCAGCGGCTGGATGTATACGCCAATCTCCTCCGCGTTTATTTCCGCGAGCGCCGCCACCGCTTTCACCGTGGCGATATACTCCGCGGCGCGGTCCAGCGTGGTCTGCATCATGACGGACAGGCACTCGCCTTTAAGCGCCTTGCGCCAGTCCTGTTCCCCGCAGGGCGTGACAGCTGCGGCAAGCACTTCCTCCGCCGTCACGCCGCCGATTTCGCGTTCCGGTTTCAGCCCGTGGCCGAGGGCAATTTTTGCAATGCCCCTGTCCTGATACCGCAGTTTTTCTTCGGGCAAAACCGAGAAACCCGCGATCTCCTGTAAGCAGACATAGTCTTTGAATTTGCCGCGCACTGTTTCAAAGTCCTGCGGCTTCTTATACGTTAAAAGCATGGCGAGCGCCACGTTGTTCATCAAAAACTGCCGCTCTCCCCATCGCGGGTGGTTTACATCGTAGATAAAGCGTTCCATTGCCGCGAAGTTATCCGTCTCCACCAGATAGGTCTTTGTGACGGACGGCTTTACTTCCAGCTTTATGGTCGCCCAGGTCACCACCCCCATACAGCCCTGCGCCCCCATGATCAACCGCTGAAATCCCGTCGCCCCCGGCCCGTTGGGGCCTTTATGGGAAATCCCCAGCGCGCGCTGTTCTTCGATCGTGCCCGGCGCGGCGGCGGAACCCGTACGGAATTTTTCACCCGACCCAAACGCGAATTCCAGGCTGCAAATGGGATCCTGCGCGTTCCATTGCTTGTTTGGCCAATTGCCGGGTTCCCTGTCCAGCGATGCCGCCAGCACGCTCTTATTTGCGCGGGGCGCGATGGGCAGGGGCAATTGCATCCCCTCTTTATCGATAGCGGGCAGCAATTCCTCATACGTGACGCCCGGCTCTATCATACACACAAGGTTGCGGCGGCTCATCCCGCTGATCTTTTTCCAGCCGGAAAGGTCGAGCACGATATGCTCCTCGCGGCAGCCTATCCCTTCCTTAATATGCGGCGCGCCCGAGGAAACGGGCACGATTTTCATACCGTGGGTATTGGCCGCCCGCACCACGCTTTGTACTTCCTCAAAATTTTTGGGCGCCGCCACGGCGGCGGGCAACACGTAGCCTTCCGCAAGCGGGTCGCAAACCTTATAGCCTTCCAGCAGCGCCGCATCTGTACGCACAGCGCCCTCCGGCAAAACCTTTTTAAGCAGTTCCAGATTCATTACGCTCCCCCCTTTCTCACGCGTTCAGACCGGCCGATTCATATGCCAGGTCCACAATATCGAGGACTTCCATCTTTTTTACATCATCCCTGCCGGATTGCCCTTTTGTTGTGCTGAAAGCCTGCTCGCAATACGGGCACGCGGTAACGATGCATTCCGCGCCTACGTCGCGCGCCTCGTGCAGCCTGTGCAGCGTGGTCGCTTTCTGCACCTCGGGCGCGGCCTC
>DOMW01000304.1 GCA_003510345.1 Clostridiales bacterium
ACGTGCCTTTCTATTTGTGGATTTATTCTATTATGAGGCAGCGTTTTTTCTCATAGCGAAGTGCTTTTCCTGTTTCATCCATGACGGAGCGCCTGATGAACCGCCCGCGCGCGTGACGAGCGGCCCACCAACACCTTTCCCGCGCGTAGCGCGGGAAAGGCTGAACCCATCAACATAAGAAGTCTGTACCGCCCGGCGAACCAATAACAAACATCCAAAGATTGTAGCACACAACCTAAAGATTGAATGTTGAAGCAAGCGGGTGAAATTTGTTATTTTTAATATGTGAAAAAACAGGCAAACCGCAAAACGAGCCGGCCGGTTTTTTTGTTGCATTGCGGCGGAAGCCTGACGGGATGAGGTAACTATGGAAAAACAAGGGAATGTTTCAAGCGGTGCGGGCTTTGTGTTGCAAATGCGCGGGATCTCCAAAGAATTTCCCGGTGTAAAAGCGTTGGAAAGCATGGAATTATCTGTGCGCCCCGGCACTGTTCACGCGCTCGTGGGTGAAAACGGCGCGGGTAAATCTACGCTGATGAAATGCCTGTTTGGGATGTATGCCGTCGATGCCGGGGAGATCATATTAGACGGGGAACCCGTGAAGTTCGCAAACCCGGCGGAAGCGCTGAAAAGGCATGTCTCGATGGTGCATCAGGAGCTGAACCAGGTGCCGAGGCAGACGGTGATGGAGAATATCTGGTTGGGGCGGTACCCTGTAAAATCGGGCTTTGTGGACGAAAAGAAGATGCTCGGCGATACGCAAAAAATATTTGAAAGCCTGAATATCAACGTGGACCCGCGTGTGGAATCGGGTGACTTGCCCGTATCGCAGAAACAGATGGTGGAGATCGCCAAAGCCGTGTCGTACAACGCCAAGGTGATCGTGATGGATGAGCCGACCTCTTCGCTGACGGAAAAAGAAGTGGAACACCTGTTTGCCATCATGGAAAAATTGAAGGCGAATAATACGAGTATCATCTATATTTCACACAAATTGGAGGAGATCCTACGCATATCCGACGACGTGACCGTGATGCGCGACGGCAAGTGGATCGCCACGAAAGCCGCGGGCGATATCACGATCGATGAAATGATCAAGCTTATGGTGGGCAGGGATTTAACGGAACGGTACCCGGAGAAAAAGGCTGTGCCGGGCGAGGTGCTTTTGAGCGTGGAAGACCTTGCCTGCTCTGAATTCTCCGGCGTCAGCTTTGAACTGCACAAGAATGAGATACTCGGGATAGCCGGCCTGGTGGGCTCTAAGCGCACGGAAGTGCTGGAAACGATCTTTGGTATGCGGCAGGTGAAAAGCGGGAGGATCGTTTTGGAAGGGCGGGAGCTTCACAACAAAAACCCGCTTACCGCCATGAAAAACGGCTTTGCCATGCTGACGGAGGAACGCAGGCACGACGGTATTTTCTCCGGGCTTTCCGTAACGTTTAACTTGATTATTTCCAACATCAAAGCCTACGCGAAAAAGCTGTTCCTGAATAACCGGATGATCGTAAGCGACGTAGACAGTATGATAGCGTCCATGAACATCAAAACACCGGACAGAAACGCGGCGATCGGCAACCTTTCGGGCGGCAACCAGCAAAAAGTGATATTTGGCCGCTGGCTTTTGACCAAGCCGAAAGTGCTGCTCTTGGACGAACCTACGCGCGGTGTGGACGTGGGCGCGAAATATGAGATATACCAACTGATCAACCGCCTTGCCGAAGAGGGAAGGGGCGTTATTATAGTCAGCTCGGAAATGCCCGAGCTTTTCGGCGTATGCGACCGCATCCTTACCATGAGCAACGGGCGGCTTTCCGGCATATTTGACGCAAAGGACGTTTCGCAGGTGGAGATCATGGAAGCTTCCGTCTTATATCTATAATTGGGGGAAAAGAAGAAATGAGCGATAATAATACTCTTACGGTCAGGAAGAACAGCTTCAAGGAAGTGCTGGCGGAAAAAGCCATGTACTTTATACTGGTCATACTGATTGTGATCGTCGTGGCGGTGGAGCCGAAGTTTTTATCACTGGATAACTTTACGAACATATTCGCGCAGTCCGCCACCCGCATCATAATCGCGCTGGGCGCCTCGATGGTGCTGATCACGCGGGGCGTAGACCTTTCGGCGGGCCGTATGATCGGCCTTGCGGCGGTCATAGCGGCGTCGCTACTGCAACAGGGGGATTACACGTATAAAATGTTCCCCGGCCTGGGGGAATTGCCCATTATCGTGCCCATACTGCTGGTGATGGCGCTTTGCGCCGCGATGGGCGCGATATCCGGCGTGGCAAGCGCCATATTCAAAGTGCCGCCGTTTATCGCGACACTGGCGATGTCGCTCGTCTTATACGGCCTGACCTCGCTGTATTTCGACCGCCCGCCGTATGGCGCGCAGCCCATAGGCGGTATTTCCAAGGTGTTTACGGCGGTGGCGACCGGCGCGGTCACGATAGGCGGGTTCCGGATCCCATACCTCATACTGATTGCCCTCGCGGTGGGTATCGTCATATGGGTTTTGTGGAACAAAACAAAGTTCGGCAAGTATATGTTCGCGCTGGGCGGCAACCCCGAAGCGGCCAAAGTATCCGGCGTAAATGTCGTGTGGATCGAAGTCGCCGTATATATTATCGCGGCGATGCTGTACGCGTTCGCGGCTTCGCTTGAGGTGGCGCGCATCGGCAGCGCGTCGAACAACACGGGCAACGGCTATGAGCTGGACGCGGTGGCGGCCTGTGTGGTGGGCGGCGTATCGCTCTCGGGCGGCGTGGGAAAAGTGGGCGGCGTCGTCATCGGCGTGTTCATATTCACCGTCATAAACTACGGGCTGGCGTTTATCGGCGTGAACATGTACATACAGTACATCGTGAAAGGCTTGATCATACTGATCGCCGTAATCATCGACATGCGCAAATACATCAAGAGAAAATAATGGGGAGAGGGATATGAAGTGTACGAAAGAATACAGGTTGTCCTTTACGGAAAAAGCGAAAGAGATACTTTCACGCATGTCACTGGAAGAAAAAGTGTATCTGATGGGCGGCCGGTCTTCGGTGGAAGAGAACGCGGACGCGTTTAACCGCCCCACGGCGGATAACCACTATAACGTGTACCCGTACCCGGCGGGCGGCAATGAGAAATACGGCATACCCGAGCTGCGGTTTTGCGACGGGCCGCGCGGCGTGGTGGTGGAAAAAAGCACATGCTTTCCCGTGTCGATGGCGCGGGGGGCCACGTTTGACCCCGTGCTGGAACGGGAGATCGGCGAGGCGATCGGCAGAGAGGTTCGCGCGTATGGCGCAAACTATTTTGGCGGCGTGTGCATCAACCTGCCGTATAACCCGGGCTGGGGGAGAAGCCAGGAGACATACGGGGAGGATGATTTTCACATCGGCAGCATGGGCAAGGCGCTGGTGGAAGGCGTGCAGGCGCATAATGTGATCGCTTGCATCAAGCATTTCGCGCTTAACAGCATGGAAAACGGCAGGTTTAACGTGAGCGTGGACGCGGATAAGCGCACGGAGCGCGAGGTGTACCTGCGCCATTTTGAGACGTGTATTGAGGCGGGCGCGGCAAGCGTGATGAGCGCGTACAATAAATATAAAGGGACTTATTGCGGGCAGCAGCGGTATTTGCTTACCGAAGTGCTCAAAAAAGAATGGGATTTTGACGGTTTTGTGGTAAGCGATTTTATGTGGGGCACGCGCGATACGGAAAAAGCGGCTAACGCCGGGCTGGACGTGGAAATGTGCGACACGCATTATTATGGCGAAAGGCTTGTGCAGGCTGTGCGCGAAGGCAAGGTGAGCGAGGCGCAAGTCGATGACGCCGCGCTGCGGATTGTGCGCACGCTGCTGGCGTTTGACCAAGCGGAAGACCCGCAGGAATATCCGCGCAAGCTCATTGGCTGCATCGATCACATCGCGCTGGCAAAGCGCGCGGCGCTAAAGTCCATGACGTTGCTGCAAAACGAGGGCGGCGTGCTGCCGTTTGACAGGGAGAAAACGAAAAAAGTCGCCGTGCTGGGCAAGCTCGGCAATGTGGAGAATATAGGCGACCACGGCTCGAGTCGCGTGTTCCCGCCTTATGTGGTGACGCCGCTCGCCGGTGTGGCGAACCTGCTGCCCGACGCGGAGGTTATCTATTACGACGGCGCGGACGGGGAACGGGCGGCGCGGATCGCGAAGCAAGCGGACGCTGTGATCATCGTGGCGGGGTATGAGCACAACGACGAAGGTGAATACCTCGCGCCCACAAAGGAAAACGGCTTTGAATGCGCGCAGGGCGGCGACCGCGTCAAGACACTGGGGCTTATGCCGCGAGACCTTTCGCTGATAAGTGCGGTGGGCGGTGCGAACCCAAACACGGCTGTGGTGCTGATCGGCGGCAACATGATTATGATAGAGGAATGGAAAAAACAGGTCCCGGCGATACTACTGGCGTATTATCCGGGCATGGAAGGCGGCGCGGCTATCGCGGAAACACTGTTTGGCTTGAACAACCCAGGTGGCAAGCTGCCGTTTGCGATTGCGCGGCGGGAAAGCGACCTTCCGCAAGTGGACTGGAACGCAGAAGAGGTCACATATGGGTATTACAACGGCTATGCCAAGCTGGACAGGGAGGGCATAGAGCCGTCCTTGCCGTTTGGGTTTGGCTTGTCGTATACAACGTTTAGTATCTCGGATGTTTCCTTTGCCGTGCAGGGCGGAGAGGTAATAGCTAAATGCGAGGTGAAAAACACCGGGCATGTGGCGGGAGACGAGACGGTGCAGTTTTATGTGGGGTTTAAAAACTCTAAAGTAGAGCGGCCGGTGAAGTCGCTGCGGGGCTATAAGCGGGTGACGCTGCCCGCAGGCGGGGCTGCCAACGTGGAGATCCGCTGCCCGGTCAGCAAGCTTACATGGTATGGTGAGAACGGCTGGGAGCTTGAACATATGGAATATGAGGGGTACATTGGCACGAGCAGCGGTATGGCCGACCTTAAAAGCGGCGTTTTCAGTGTGTGAGCGCAACGCAACTCTTGGGAGGGAATAACGATGGCGATTTACGATCCGAATAACGACCCGGCAACGGTGCAGACGACGGTGGGGTATCCGTCTACGCACGACATGGGAACGGATTTTTGTTTCACGGGAGAAGAAAAACAGGCATTGAAAAAACTGGCGGCGCAGGTGGCGGAAATAGCGGCCCGCCCGGAAATGAAGCAAAAGGCCGCGCTTTGGACAAAACACAACGACCTTAAAACGGATACACCGGTCGTGTTCATAGACCCGGAGCAAGGATGGAACGAGCTTGTGAAACCGGAGGGGCTGGTATGTAAAGACCCGCTGGCGCGGGCATGGGAGATGGGCTTTCGCAAGCAGATATACTGGGCGGACGTGCTAAAGGACGACCGCGTGGTGCAAAATTATTTTGATGTGCCGTACAGTTATACCAACACCGGCTGGGGCTTTGAAGAATACAGGACGGGCGAGTCTACGGGGAGCGATTACCAGAACGCCTACCACATCGAGGCGGCGCTCGACGATTTTGAGGAAGATTTCGGCAAGCTGCACTATCCGGAAATTACTATTGTTCAGGATGAATCGGACCGGATGATGGAGATGGCGCACGAATTGTTTGCGGGTGTGCTGAAAATCCGCCGCAAACAGACGTGGTGGTGGACGCTGGGCCTCGGGTGGGACTACGCGTTTTTGCGCGGCATGGAAAACTATATGTGCGACTACCTTGTGGAGCCGGAATGGGCACGCAAACTACTGGATTTTCTGTGTACCGGCAAGTTGAAGATGATCGAATACCTGGAAGCGAACAATCTTCTGGCTTCCAACGCGGGCAACACATATGTGGGTTCCGGCGGTTTTGGGTTCACGGAGGAGTTGCCGTCTGAAGAGGAGAACACGGAGCATGTAAAGCTTTCCGGGATGTGGGGATTTTGTGATGCGCAGGAGAGCGCGCGTATGGACCCGGATTTTTATGGTGAATACCTGTTGCCGCTGCATAAGAAAATACTCGGCAAGTTTGGGCTTACTTGTTATGGCTGTTGTGAAGCGTTTGACAACCGCTGGCATTATGTGCGCGAGCTGCCTAACCTGCGGCGCGTATCCGTATCCGCCTGGGCGGACTGGTCGGCGGTGCCTGAAAAGCTGGGTAAAGACTATATCGCGTCGGTGAAGCCCAACCCGGCCACCCTTGCTTTCAGCGAAATAGACGAGGATGCTGTCAGGAAAGATTGCCGCGACGCGGTGGAAAAAACAAAAGGCGGTATATGCGAGTTTATTATGAAGGACAACCATACGCTGGGGGGCAACCCCCAAAATGCCCGCCGCTGGGTAGAGATCATGCGGGAAGAAATTGACAAAGGGTATTAGGTAACCAATGATCACGATTTAATCAGCGCTTACCTGGGCAACCACTGATCAATGCAGGCCGCGCGTCGTTGCCGTATTTGTTTTTGTTGTTCACCAAAGTGCGCGCTATGCAAAGCATACGATACTTTTTAAATATGATTGGTATGATACGGTACTGGCCGCACTTTTGGTTGGTACCGTATATTGCGTTAGTGTGGCGTTATCACTTTTTAGATAAAGAGCAGCGTTTTTTTAAGAAAATGTATGGCATTCATAGAATTTACAGTTTATAATTTACATAATATCTATAAATTAATACTTTTTTAAGAAATGGTTGTATAGTTTTCCGCTTTGTGGGGTCTTTATATATGAGAAGATTTTTTTAGGGTTGTATTCTAATTAAAAGGCGGGGCTTGTGCGGCTATGACTTTTTCAGGAAAAGATAATAATGGTACGGTGTTCAAATGGATACTGGATCGCTATGAGGACGAGATCGTAACGGACGAGCAGGCGGAGCGGGTGCTTGGGCCTGTGCTTGATATGATCGAGGCCGGTAAATTCGACCGCAAAAAAGAGCGGTTCCCCCGGTCAAAAAAATCATTCATAGTGGTGCTCGCGGTGGCGGCGATTGTCGGTATCATGGCGGCGGTGGCGGCATGGAAACAACCCGGCGGGCAAATGACGATTGAGGACACGGCGATACCTCTTGCAGCGCAGGAAGAGCCTGATCACAGGGAGACCGGGGCGTGGGAAAACGATTAGAAAAAACAAGGGCGTATAAGAGCAAAAATGATATGCTGTCGATCGACCCGCTGGTAAAAGGGGCGGTGATGGGCGACAGGCAGGCGCTTTTGTCTCTTTGCCGCGCGATCGCGAAAGGTATCCTTTTTCGTGTGAAATACCTGCTTCCGAACGAGCAGGACGCGGAAGACGTGGCGCAAGAAGTGCTGATCCGGGTGTGTGAAAACATAGCCGGGTTAAAAGACCCGGCGGCGTTCCGGGCATGGCTGAGCAGCATTGTGGTGCATGAGGCCAACCGGCAGCTACGGAAAAATGTGAAGCGTGCCGATGTTTTGTATCTGGATGATTATATAGAAAATAAAGTGGAAGAAAACGAAGAGTTTTTACCGCATGAGCATTCGATGCGGGAAGAGGAATACCGGCTGGTGATGGATATCATACGGTCGCTCCCAGGCAGGCAGCGGGAAGCCATCATGCTTTATTATTATGAAGACTTGACCGTTGTGGAGGCCGCAAGCGTCATGCATATCCCGCAGCCAAACGTGTCGTTGCACTTAAAGCTGGCGCGTGAGAAGATCAAAAAAGAACTGCTTAAGCGCGCGGACAGGGCCGGGGACGGCAGGATGCGCGCGATAGCCGCTTTCCCGCTGGCGCCCCTTTTAGGCAAAACGCTGAACTGGGAAGCGCAAAGGGTGAGCGCGGGCTATGGGGCCTGGGCGCAAAGAGCGGTGGAAAGCTGTTCCAACCATGTGGGGGCCGGGGCCGGTAAGGTGGCTGTGGCGAGTGCAAAAACGGCGGCTAAGGCGGGCGCTCACGCGGCGGCGGCATCGCATGGTACTTTCGCAAGTATTGCCGTCGCGGCGGTCGCTGTGCCCGTAGTGATGATCGCGCTTGCGGTAAACGGCGTGTTCGGGCAGTTTTATACGGGCGAAAAAGGACAGGCGGACGGCAGCATTGTGTTCAGCGGGAGCGATACGGCGTACAGGCATTTGAACCCGGCGAGGGCCGAGGCAGACACAACCGGGGGCGCGCAGGCGCGCGGCAGTTGGGTGATTACGGATGTGGACGGCGGGCAGACCCTCTACAGCGGCGACGGCACGGTGGTGGAGCAGCCGTTTTCGCAGTTGCCGGACGGGGAATACATACTTACTTTTACACTGGAAGACGAAATGGGTAATACTTCTACGCTGTACAACAGCTTCCAGGTGTTATATGAGCCGGGCGGATGAACCGGCGGCCAGCGGAATAAAAAAGGTTTCTTTATGGGAATTGCCGGGTTACGGCGAGGGGAGGATATATCATGAATAGGTTCGAGAAAAGCAAGCAGAGAAAATACAAGGTTGTGAAAAAGCGGTTTATGTCGCTTTTGGTGTGGGTGCTCTGTATTTGCCTTGTAACCGGGTTCGCGGTGAACGCGCTCGCGCAGGGCGGGCAGCAGGAAGCGCCTGTGGAAGAGCAGGCGGGCGAACCGGCGGAAACGCCTGCGGAGGAACTTGCGGAAGAACCGGCGGAAGCGCCCGCAGAGGAACCGGCAGAAACGCCCGTGGAGGAACCGGCGGAAGTGCCTGCGGAAGAACCCGCGGCGGAGCAGCCGGAAACGGTGCTCGAAGCGGAAACGACGGGTGAGGCGGCTCTTGAAGGGCAGCCTGTTTCGCTTTTCGCGGCGGGGGAGATTGTTGTTGAACCGTTGGCGGATGGCCCCTACAAGGTTACTTTTAAGAAAAACGACCTAGGCGAAGGCGGCGGCGAAGGTGAGATATTTGCCGAATTGGAGGGCGTGCAAGGTAAAATCGAGTCACCGGGGAATCCTACAAGGGATGGCTTTTCCTTTGATGATTGGTTCACAGGGCAAGTGAAAGACAACTTTACCTCACTCGATATTGGGGGCAGCACAGGCAAGAATCGGTGGGACTTTGACACGGATGAGGTAACGGGAGACTTAATATTGTATGCCGGTTGGCTTAAGCAATATGCCATCCACTTTGACCCAAACGTAACAGGTGTCACGGGTGAAGTAACAGGTGTCACGGGCGAAATGCCTGACCAGACAATAACGTACAGGTGGTCTGTTACGCTGAACGAAAACAAGTTTGAAAGACCCGGCTATACATTCGATGGATGGAAGTGGGCGGATAACGGTAGTAGTAGTGTAGTGGAAGATCGATGGGGAACCGAAGCGTGGGGCTGGGATTACGGCAGGACACTGCTTGCGCAGTGGAAGGCAATCGAGTACACGGTTACGTTTAAAGACTATGACAATACGACATTAAAAGAGCAGACGGGTTTGCACTATGGCGAAGCCGCCACACCGCCGGATGACCCGACGAGGGACAATTATGTATTCATCGGATGGGATGACCCGGACGATTATAAATATGTAACGCAAGACCTCACCGTGACGGCGCAGTATGTTCCCCGGTATTACAATGTTATCTATGACATAAATACAGGCGATGGCGGCACCATGACAAACGACACGGCGGAGTATAACCAGCAGTTTAAACTGGCGGAAAACATCTTCACCAAAACGGGTTATGTGTTTGACGGGTGGAATACGGAGCCGGGCGGCGGCGGGCAGGATTATAGCGATGAGCAGAGCTTCACATGGACCAGAACCGAAGACTTGACGCTGTACGCGCAGTGGGCGGACAGTAAAAACAAAGTGACGTTTGTGGACTGGGATGGCGCTGTGTTAAAACCCGCGCAGGATGTGCTTTATGGCGAAGATGCCATACCGCCGGATGACAACCCCACGAGAGACGGGTATACGTTCAAGGAATGGGATACGGATTATACAAACGTAACGGAAGACTTGACCGTGACGGCGGTGTACACGCCCAACAAATACAAGGTGATCTACAAAGCGAATACGGGCACCGGAGCAATGGACGATGGCGAAGCGGCGTATGACGCGAACTTCACGCTGGCGGAGAATGCTTTCACCAAATCGGGGAACGCGTTTGTGAAATGGAATACGGAGCCGGATGGCAGCGGCGACGATTACAGCAACACGCAAACGTTCAAATGGACCAGAACCGCAGACTTGACGCTGTACGCGCAGTGGACGACACATAAATATACAGTGACGTTTGTGGACTGGGATAATGATGTGTTAAAGGCCGCGCAGGATGTGGCTTATGGCGGCGCCGCCATACCGCCGGACGATCCCTCAAGAGAAGGGTACACGTTCACAGGCTGGGATACAGATTATACCAATGTAACGGAAGACCTGATCGTGAAGGCGCAGTATGAGCGGATTCTGTACACAGTGACCTTTGTGGACTGGGATAATGATGTGTTAAAGGCCGCGCAGGATGTGGAATATGGCGGCGACGCTATCCCGCCAGCGAACCCCACGAGAACGGGGTATACGTTCACGGGCTGGGATAAGGCTTACACCAATGTAACGAGCGACTTGATTGTGCAAGCGGTGTATACGGCTGTTGTGACACCAACACCAACACCAACGCCAACGCCGACGCCGACACCATCGGCGACGCCGGCACCGACACCGACGACGGGTGGGGGAGGAACGCCCCCGACAACAACACCACCGACAGATGGAGGAGGAACGACCCCGACAACAACGCCGCCGACAGGTGGCGGAGGAACGACCCCGGCAACAACGCCNNCAACAACGCCCATGCCGTCACCGTCAGCAATTCCTGTGGTGACGCCGGGTGACGCGCCGAATGAGGCGGAAGATACGGTTACGGTGACGTTTGTGGACTGGGACGGCACGGTGCTGAAAGAGGAAGAAGTGCCGGTGGGCGGCAGCGCGACCCCGCCGCAAGACCCCGGTAGAGACGGGCATATGTTCTACGGATGGGATGGCGACTACGCGAGCGTAACGGCGGATGTGGTCATAACGGCGCAATATGTGATCGACGACTTCGGTGGCATGGCTGCCGGGCTTGACAACGGGCAAAACCGGCGCGACAGGCTGATAGCGTCGACGTCCGGCGAGGTGACGCAGGCGGATGTGCTCGCGTCGCTGAAAGAGGACTTCAACATGCCGACGATCACCATTGGCGATTCGGAGATACCGCTCGCGGGCGGCGCGCTCTCGCATCTGGTGTGGGCGCTTGTGAACCTGATACTGGCAGTGACCGGCGTGGCGCTTGCGATTGTAGTGGGAATCAACGCGGCGCGGCGCAGGAAGCTGGAACGCGATGATAAGAAACGGTATCGCGCGTATCTGGAGCAAAACGGACAGCAGGCGCATACCGACCGTTCGGACGAAGAGGAAGAGCCGAAAAAACGCTACAGGCGCGCCTGGCTCGTGACGGCGATCATAATGGGCATTGTAGGGATCGTGCTGTTCTTCTTCACAGAAGACATGAGGAACCTGATGGTGCTGGTAGACAACTGGACAATTGTAAACGCCGTGATACTCGCGCTTGAGATCGTAGGGATCGCGCTTACGTTCAAACGTGCAAAACGCAAGGAAGAAGCGGCGATGCAGGACGAAGCAGGCCGGGGAACGTTTATGGCGGAGTGATAGCAAAAGCAGCAGTGTTTGGCAAATGGGGTAAGGGATTGATATAGCAGAATAGATGTACTGTAGTATGGCACAGGGAAAGCGCGGGCTTGCGGCTTTCCCTGTGTTTTATATTGGGTAGAATTATTAGGTATTTATTGATCAATGCGGGGCGCGTGTCTTTTTGGTCTTATTGTGGGCGGCAGGTGGGCAAGGTTTGTTTATGCCTTGACAATCCCCCTCTACCCCTT
>DOMW01000211.1 GCA_003510345.1 Clostridiales bacterium
CTTCATGCTGCGTTGCGCAAACTTGCCATATGTGCCGATATGCCTACGTTTTCGCGCCTTGCCTGAAACCAATTTTACTCAAACCTACTTGCCCAACGTTAAGTTGATTTACTCTAACGTTTCCGGCGCCTCGCCCGTATAATACATAGGACGATCACCAAGGCAAGCACTACACCAACCCCAATTAATAGCGCGGGGCGCGTAGCAGAATTGCCACCATTTTCTAAAGAATCGTTTGATTCTTCGGGAACAGGCGCGGCTGTTTCGATACTCTCAGGTGTTGGCGAGGGAACGGTTGTCTCATTGCCGGTGGGCACGGGCGTTGGCGTGGCCATTTCATCGCCGCCGGTTTCATCTGCGCCGCCGCTAAAGGTTTCACTGACAAAAAGAAACAATTTATCGGCCACCTCCTGCCGTTTCTGGATCTGCTCATCATCTGTGGGGAACGAGGCATACCCCAAACCGGGAACATCCGGCATTATCATATCGGTTCCGTGGTCGAAGCCGTCAATTACATTAAACTGTTTTTGCGTGGATGCGCACGCTTCATAAAGGGCTTCTGCGTGAGGATATAAATCCCCGGCGGAATCATTGGTTGAGACAGCGAAAAAGGCGGGAACATCCTTGATTCTCCCAATCGCTTCCACTGCGTCCCCTTTGCTGTCGCTGGGGGAAGACAAGATGCCCAACCCAACGAGTTCGGGAATAGCCGGCGCGGCCAAAGCCGTGGCGGTGCCGCCGTCAGAAGCGCCCATTGCCAATATTTCGGCAGCGCCCCGTTCCCGTAAAACCTGCGCGGCGGCAAGCACATCCAAATCCCAGCGAAGGCTTTCTGATTCGGGCGCAAAACCGGACGGCTCAATATTGCGAAACTCCCAAATAATCACCATATATCCGGCGTCTAGCAGCCGTTCGGCAAACGGCAGCCAGCTTTTCACCATCCACCCGTTCGCATGGCCAAGTGTGACGCCGCGGCTGCCCTCGCCCAAGACGTAACCGCACAATAAAACGCCGTCCTCTGTGCGGAACTGAACCGCGTTGTCGCGGTATTCCGCGGGGAAACGGTAGTCTTCCTCCAAATGATCGTCGGTGGGAACATCCTGCCCTGTTGCTGTTATGATGCTCGCTCCGCTATCGGCTCCGGCATAGGCAAGCGCGGGCATAAATAGTATTATGCAAAATGCAACAAGAAAATAGATAGGTATTTTTCTCAAATAGAGCGTCCTCCTGGATTATTCATCCGGTGTAAAATATACATACCAGCCAGTAGAGCATAGCCCCAGGCATTCCAGCGCACTGTTTTCAGGTTTTCTATTTGAAATTAGTATTAATTCATATTGCGGACAATCGCATTGATATGCACTTGTGTTGTATCAATAACAGGTACATTCAAATCGCCTTGCTTAAGCATCATCGGAAGTTCCGTGCACCCGAGAATAACGGAATCCGCCTTTTGTTTCCTGACTATGCTATCTACAAGTTTCTGCATTTTTATTTTATCATCCTGAATAACGATACCGTTTTCCAAGTTCGGGAAAAAGAGCGAGTATATCTCTTGCTGCTCTGTTTCTGATGGTAAAAGCGAAATGATACCTTGTGCAACCAAAGGGTTTGAGTATAATCCATTTCTCATAGTAAACAGCGTCCCTATAGTCAAAACACGTTGATATTGTTTTTCAAGAACAAAATTACAGGTTTCCTCAACGATACTAATCAGTGGTATTGTTGAAAGCCTGCTGATTTCGTCAAACACAAGATGCGGCGTGTTGGATGCAATCGCGGCAAAATCCGCTCCGGCGGAAGCCAGGTTGTTTACTGCCGTAGATAGTAATACAGACGCTTTATCCCAGTGCTTCCCTTCAATATGGGAAAGCATTTCAAACATGTCGATGCTATATATAAGTATTTCAGGATAATTAGGGCTGCCTGATTTCTTCCTGCATCCATCTATTATGCCCATGTAATAGTCTACTGTCGATGCCGGGCCTATTCCGCCGACTAAGCCGATTTTTTTCATGTTTAACCTCATATTATGCCATACGCTGCCGCGTGTTATGCCCAAGCTTCAACCCATGCTTTCCTTAGGCATAGGCAAAATATACACTGCAGCTTATATTAGTGCAACGAAAGTTACCAACTTCATACAACCCGGCCGAAGCGCCGCACTATCGCGGCCATGGTTGCCATCGTCCTTTTTCGTTTCTATCCTTGACATTCAATCGCAATAAACTGTACAATAACAAATAAGGGGATTTACCCCGACAATATGACATAACGTGGCAGGCCGACGTGGTACGAACACGCCAGCCCTGCTCTGAGGTGAACAAGGCACCCCTCGCAATCCAAAGACACCACGCGTGTTTATTATAGCACTAGTGGTCTGGATTGTTCAAGCGCATCATAAGCGCGCAAGAGGGAAAAGCGCGAAAGCGCCGCCTCTTAGCGCGTTTTTTGTATTTGGGTGGGCGAGTCCCCTTTCCAAAAACAGGAGGGGTACGCTGTGAACCAGAAAGAAATAACGGAAGCATTACAACAAATTGCCAACAGGAAAAGTTGCACGCCGGAAGAGGCGCGCCGTGGCATTCAACTTGCGATAGACGAGGCGAGAGAGAACCCCGACCCAAACGTCTGGGCGGTGTGGGAGTCTTTTCCGCACGAAGGCGATCAACTGACGCCGGAAGATATCATCGCGTTCTTCTATGACAGGCTTATGCAGACAGATTTTCATTAGCAATAGTTTAGAGCAAATTAACTTAACATAGGGAATTATCTTTGGCAAAATTAGTTTCATGCCGCGTTGCGCAAACTTGCCATATGTGCCGATATGCCTGCGTTTACGCGCCTTGCCTGAAACCAATTTTGCTCAAACCTAATTTACCCGACGCTAAGTTGATTTGCTCTAGGTAAGCGATGATTAAATCGTGGTCGGATTTGCGAGACTATTTTTTCAAGATTGGCGTTTTCAGGTTCCGCTGCTAGCAGCGCTATCAGTGGGTTCTGANNAAAACAGGCCGCAAAGATGGCCGCGCTATTTGATCAGTGGTTACCTATGGACTGGGGATACAAACCCATTTTGATCAGTAATTCCCTAAGTTTTGCCAATAAGAATCCCCGCCCTACTTTCACGGGGATTCTTATAGTTCTAAAAAGTTTACAGGCCGCCGCGCACCGCGGATACCCGGCCAGTTCAGCGCCTGTCGCGCAGCATGGCCCAGTGTACGATCGAAATGATGCCGAACAGCAGCATACACACGCCCAGCAATACGCCCACTACGTTGCCGCCCGCGAATACGCCGATCAGCATGATGATCCCCAGGGCGACCGCCGCAAGCGCCAGCACGGTGGATACTTTCCAAAAAGAACCGCCCGCGTGCTTCAGCGCGGTGGAAGCATACAGATTCATGATACCCACGATGAGTATCCAGATGCCAATAACGAGTGGCAGCAGTATATTCGCGAAAAAACCGTTGAAGATCAGAAGTATAATTCCTAAAATCACCCCGATGACGGGCGCGGTCAGGCTGCCCGCTTCGCTGCCCCGCTGCCGTTTGACGATGTGAACCGCCATCATAACGCCGCCAACCACAAGCAATATGACGCCGAGGACGATCACGATACCCTGCATCGCCTCAGTGGGACGCGCGATAAGTATGAGGCCAAATACTAAAAGAACGATATTTACGATCAATTTAAATGTATCACCCGAAAAAGTTCTTCTGTTTTCCATAAAAACACCCTCCAATCAGCTATTGTTTGCCTACGAAAGCGTATAATATCGGTTACTGTTATCATACACTATATGTAAACAAATTGACAACCCAAAAACAAAGGTAAACCGATTTTATCTGCTTGCAGCCATAGCGGTTTTTGGAGTTGCGCCCATCCCTTACCGGCTGGGAACGCACCATAGCCACGCCCCCAACCGGAAATACTTGCCTGCCCGCCACCTTGTCGTATATAATTAATAAGGTTTATCTTAAATAAAGGAGCTTACAATGGCGAAATACAGTAAACAGGATATTCGCGACATTATAGAAAAGCGGGACATCAAGTTCCTGCGCCTGCAATTTACGGATGTATTCGGTATCCTGAAAAACATCACGGTGATGGCGCCCTCGGCGGACAAAGTGATGGAGGAGGGCTGTATGTTCGACGGCTCTTCAATCGACGGCTTTGCGCGCATAGAAGAATCGGACATGATGCTGATGCCGGATATCGATACGTTCGAGGTCTTTCCCTGGTCCAACCCAAAAGGCCGCACCGCGCGGTTTATATGCGACGTGTTTACGACGGACGGCACACCATACGCCTCCTGCCCGCGCGGCATACTAAAGCGCCAGCTAAAACGCGCCGCCGAAATGGGATTCAGCTTAAATGTCGGCCCGGAATGCGAGTTTTTTTTGTTCCAGCGGGATGAAAAAGGCAAACCCACCCTTGATACAAACGATGAGGGCGGCTATTTTGACCTGGCCCCGCTCGACACGGGCGGCGGGGCGCGGCGGGATATCTGCCTTGCGCTCGAGGAGATGGGGTTTCAAATCGAAGCGGCCCACCACGAATGCGCCGCCGGGCAGCACGAGATAGATTTTAAATATGGAGACGCGCTTAAAATGGCGGACGACGTGATGACATTCAAGATCGTGGTTAAGCGTATCGCGCAGACACATGACCTGCACGCCACATTTATGCCTAAACCAATCTACGGCGTGGCGGGCAGCGGTATGCACATCAATATGTCGCTATGTACAGACACGGGCAACGCGTTTTGCAGCGAGCAGGACGAATGGGGGCTTTCCAAGGAGGCGTATGGCTTTATGGCCGGGCTCATGCGGCATGCGCGCGGGCTTTCGCTGCTTACAAACCCGACGGTAAATTCCTACAAGCGCCTCGTTCCCGGTTTTGAAGCGCCCTGCTACATCGCGTGGTCTGCAAAAAACAGAAGCCCGCTGGTGCGCGTGCCGCACGCGAGCGGTTCCGCCACGCGGCTCGAGCTTAGGAACCCGGACTCCTCCGCCAACCCGTACCTCGCTTTTGCGGGCGTGCTGGCGGCCGGGCTGGAGGGCGTCGCGGAGGAAATGACGCCGCCGCCGCCGGTAGACAAAAACATTTACACGCTGACCGAGGAAGAAAAGAGCAGGCACAATGTAAAACGTATGCCGCAGAACATGCTGGACGCGATAGAAGCGTTTATGGCCGACCCGCTTATGAAAGAGGTTTTGGGCGAAAGCGCTTACAGAAAATACTTAAAGGGCAAGCAATCGGAGTGGTTTGATTATTCCACCGATGTGCATGAATGGGAGCGCGAGCGTTACCTCACAAAATATTGAAAAAAGAGAGAGTATTACAACTAAAATATATATGGGCTGCGCTGCTGCCGGTAATCGTTTGCCTGCTTTTTATTTGCTGCGCACGGGCTGAGGAACCCGTCTCCCAAAAGGTCGTGGATGTGTCCGTTTCGCCACAGGTGTTTGATACGGGCGTTTTTATCGAAGGGACAGATGTGTCCGGCCTTTCGCTCGCGGAGGGCACGGAAAAAGCGATGGACGTGCTGGAGCAATTGCTGGAAACGCGTATCACATTCACAGTGGAAACGCCGGGAACACCGCTCACCTATTCATACCGGCTTAAAAACCTCGGCGTTACGGCGGACCCCGGACCCCTGATTCAGCAAGCGTTTACATACAAAAACACAGCCGGGCAGCCCGCCGATTTTCCGCTGGAGCTGCAAATGGATGAGGACTATATCTGCGGTTTGCTGGAAGCGATGCGCGAAGAAGAAGGCTGGGGCCTTGCGCCCGTTTCCTCCTCTTACTATGTGGAGACCTATTCCAACGAAGAAAACCTTACGACGGGCGGCGTGCTCAAGCGTTCCGAACCGGAGGACGGTTATGAAGTCGACATCGCCGGGCTTGCCTCCGCCATTGTGTCGAAAATACACGCGCGTGATTTCAGTGATTTTGAAGCGCCTGTAAACCACCTCGAGGGGAACGACGAAGCGGCGGCGGTGGGCGAGATGATCCTTATGGGGCGTTACCGCACCCATTACGACGACTCCGGCGAGGGGCGGCGGTACAACATATGGAAGATAAGCGAAAAACTGAACGGCGCCAAGCTTTTTGCGGGTAAAGTGTTTTCGGTAAACGACCATGTGGGCGAGCGGAATGAAGAAAACGGCTGGGCCGTAGCTTATGGCATAGAAGACGGCGTGTACACCGAGCAATATGGCGGCGGCATCTGCCAGGTTTCCTCCACATTTTACAACGCAACGTTGCGCGCTGAAATGGAACCCACCGCCCGCGTGCCCCATACGATCGCGGCAAGCTACGTTCCCAAAGGGATGGACGCGACCATCTCCACCGGCGGGCCGGACTTCAAGGTAAAAAATATACTCGACACGAATATGTATGTGATCGTAACGTGCAACGGCCCGAAAAGCTGGGTGCAGGTAGAAATCTACGGCACGCGCGCGCGTGATTATGAGCTGGCATTCTGGAGCGAGCTTGCCAGCGAACAGGAAATGCCCGCGCCCATCTACGAGGTTAACCCTTCCCTCGGCGAGTTTGAGAAAAAACTGGTACGGCCGGGGCAAAAGGGTGAAACATGGGAAGTGTACCGGGAAAAGAAAAGCTATGACGGCACGCTGCTTGAGGAAGAAACGCTGATAACCACATCCACCTACGACCCGATCGCGCCTAAATATGAGGTGGGGAGCGGGGTAGCCATTCCGTGAGCGGGGATACATTATGATTTTCATAGCGCCAGCCAGCAAAAATCTGTTTACAAGCGGGCGCGGTTGCATTATAAATATAGAATAGGGTTTTATGGGAAGTTTGCCCGGAAAAACCGAAAAACAAGCGAAAAGGAGTATGGGTATGGCAGAATTAAAAGGAAGTAAGACGGAAAAAAACCTGGAGGCGGCGTTTGCGGGGGAATCGCAGGCGAGAAACAAATACACTTATTTTGCGTCGCAGGCAAAAAAAGAAGGGTACGAGCAGATCGCGGATTTTTTTATCGAGACGGCGAATAACGAAAAAGAACACGCGAAGATCTGGTTTAAACTGCTGCATCAAGGCGTTCCCAAAACGGAGGAAAACCTGCTTGCCGCCGCGGCAGGTGAGAATTACGAGTGGACGGATATGTATAAACAGTTTGCCGAAGAAGCAAAGGCGGAGGGGTTTGACCACATTGCCGGGTTGTTTGAAAAAGTGGGCGCGATCGAAAAAGAGCACGAGGCGCGGTATCGCGAGCTTTTGGAAAACCTCAAGAGCGGCAAAGTGTTTGCCCGCCAGCCGGAAGTGGAATGGCACTGCGCAAATTGCGGCCATATTTATGTAGGCGTGGAAGCGCCCGACGTATGCCCGGTATGCGCGCATCCGCAGGCATATTTTGCAATCAGGGCAACGAATTATTGAGAAGTATATAGCGCAAAGGGAGCCTGGCAGGGCTCCCTTTTGTATTTTATAACGTTGTTTGTAGTATTATTTTGTAGTATTATATTATGCGCCCAGTATGGCAAGCGCGGCGTCACTCGCCGAGGCGGCGTCCGCCGTAAAGCAATCCGCGCCGATCGTATCGCAGAAATTCTGCGTTACAGGCGCGCCGCCCACCATTACTTTGATTTTCCCCTTCATACCTTGCTTTTCCACTTCTTCCACAACGTCTTTCATCACGCTCATCGTTGTGGTAAGAAGCGCGGAGCAGGCGATAACCCCCGCGTTTTCCGCGATTGCCGCTTCCACAAATTTCTCCGGCGGCACGTCTACGCCAAGGTCGATAACCGTGATCCCTTTGCCTTCCATCATGATTTTCACAAGATTTTTTCCAATGTCGTGCAAATCACCTTTCACTGTGCCCAGGATCACTTTCCCCTTGGCGTCCACATCACCTTCGGCCATCGCGGGTTTTAAGATTTCAATGCCCGCGTTCATGGCGCGCGCGGCGATCAGCACTTCAGGAACGTACACCTCGTTGTTCTTAAACTTTTCACCGATGATGGACATCCCCGCCAAAAGACCATCGCTCAAGATCTCTTTTGCGGGTTTTCCTTCTTCCAAAGCCGCCGCAACCAGCTCCTTCACATTCTTCGCGCGGCCCTGCTGCACAAAGGCGCTCAACTCATCATACACGCTCATACTTTTCCCTCCATATACTTGCTCTTATTTTCATTCGGCTCCCGCCAAAACCATTTCATATTTATAGTTTGCCGCGCTTATCGCGGAATTTTCCGGGTGACGTACCAGCGGTGCGCTTAAACACCTTGTTAAAATAAGTTTGGTCTTCAAACCCGCATAGATAGGCGACCTCCACCAGCGGTATCTCCTTTTGCAAAAGCAGCATCTTTGCGCTGTCCACCCGCACCCGGTTTACAAACGATGTGATGGACACGCCCATTTCCTCTTTAAATATGCGGCTGATGTACGAGATCGAAAAATTCACACAGTCTGCGATATCGTTGAGCGTGATCTTGCGCATATAATTCCGCCGGATATACGTTATGATGTTCAATATGATATCCGAATGCTTCACCGCCTTTAAGTCAAACACGCTGTTTGTAAAGCGGATCAACACATTTGCCAGCCACGCGTTCAGTTCATCCATCGTTTTAAAGCCGCCGATGTCTTTCAGAAAATCGTAGTTTAGGCCAAACACCTGCACCACATCCGCGCCGCCTTCTATCGCCGCCCGTGAAAGCAGCACGATCAATTCCGTCGTGCGCGCTTTTATTACTTCAAAATCGCCACCCGAACAAAAGAACACATTGCCCAATATTTCGTTCAGCGCCTTTTGCGCCGCATTCCTGTCGCCCTGCGCAATATAGTTTTGCAGCGCTTTTTCCGCCTCAATCGGGTAGCGGTACGTCTGCGCCGCTTCATTTTTCATTTCTTCGATATAGCGGAACTGCTCACTGCCGCTCTCCGTAAGCTGTTCCATAATGCGCAGTTCTATGCTGTCGCGCTCCGCCGCGTAAGCGGTAAGCATATACAACACATCCGCAAACGAGCTCACACGCCCGCATTCCACATACGGGATCTCTTCCGCCAGTTTAAGAAGCTCCCCGCCCGGCTTGCCATCAAAGAAAACCACGAGCGCGTCGGCCATAAACTCATCCCTGTCCGTCATCAATAGCGGGCCGGCCACCACGCCGAGCCGCTCCCTGTCATGAGAAAGCATCGCGTTGATAAAGGTAAGCCCTGCGGGGCAAAGCCATTCGTATTTTCCGCCCCAGCGTTCGGATTCATAGCACGCGTACGAAATCATATCCTTACAAAAGACCCGCGAAAACCGCTGCTGCTGCGTAGCGTAACATAGCTTGCAAAACGGGCTGAAATATTGCTGCGCGTCAAGGGCGGAAAGATCGATTATACCGCAGCAAAGCCCGCTTACCGCTTCAAATGCCTTCATAATTCGCCGCGCGGATTCCATCATGTTTGCCAACTTTATAACCTCACTTATAGAGTATACCCGAACAAAACAACTTTATTGGAAAATATTGCGATGTTTTGGATAATCTTATCCTTGTTTCAGGGCAATTCAACGTTATGTAACAGTATACCATATACCGGTGTCCCTTTGTATGGTTGGCGCTTATAATTTCCGGAAAGCGACCGTTTTGCGTACATTATTTTATTCGCGCCTTTATCCGCGGTATGAACGGCATGTGTGTTGATTCGCCGGGCGGTACAGACTTCTTATGTTGAGGGGCTCATCAGGCGCTCCGTCAAGGGCGAAGCAGGAAGAGTACTCCGCTATGAGAAAAAACGTTCCCTCATAGTAGAATAAATCCACAAACAGGAAGGCACGTTTTTTCTAATCCATTCTTCACCACCCACCCGCGCGCCGAACGGGGAAAAATAGAGGAAGTGGAGAGGCACCCGGCGGGGCAAGGGTACATCAAAGGGCACGTTGCCGTGAGTGAAATAGAGAAATCGATGCGCATTAATTATTCCCTGATCTTCGCGTGAAGTTGCCACTTTATTCTCATTATGCTACAATAGAGCAAATCTGAAAGGGAGGGATATCCGTGCAGGAATCGGGTGAGAATTATCTGGAAACAATTTTGGTTTTGAGCCAGGAACAGGAGCATGTGCGCTCCATAGATATTGCGAATAAACTGGGCTACAGCAAGCCAAGCATCAGCCGCGCCATGGGTATCTTAAAAGATTCAAAGCTGATTGAGATGGACCAGAGCGGTTATATCACATTTACCCCGGACGGGAAAAAAGCGGCGGAAAACATTTATGAGCGCCACCGCATCATTACCGCGTTTTTGCGGGATACGCTTCATATCAGCGATGAAACGGCCGACCAGGACGCGTGCCGCATCGAGCACATTCTAAGCCAGGAAACCTTTGGCGCGATCAGGGTATATATGGATAAAAAGTGAAAAGTTTCCCGCATAGTGCCAATTACCTTTTACCACGCAGTCTTGCACAGGGTATATTTCCATTTATCGTATTACGGTACTTATTAACTTCTTTCATCCAACTGTTTTACGCACGCCTGTTTTGGCGGCGGGCTTGCATGTCGGCAGCCCAGTATGGGCGCTGCCTACATCCAAAACGAATGAATTGTACACACATTCACATCGATGCCATACTCAAAGCGCATATTCCTTATTCAGAAATAAAGCGTTCAGCTTCCATTTTTGTCCCGGTCCTGTAGACAAGCCCAGCCGGAATATACCGTCACGCTCCCAAAAAATCGGAATGGCCTTACACTGATACTGTCCTGCGGCTAGGTTATCCTCTGCAATGGCGGCGCTGATATCGCCTTTTGAAGCAGGGATTCTTCCACGGTGATTTCCACGCCCAATTTGCCGTCATAACGCCTTTCAATGAGCGCGGTATAATTTTGCAAATATTGAAGCTCATCCCGCACGATGTATTGGCGTTCCGAATAGTCCGAAATATACCGCAGCATTTGGGAAAATTGGCGGCACAATTTCGCCACAACCTCGCCTCCATGCATATAGCTCACCGATTCGATCATACCAATAGTATTGTATATGGTGTGCGGGTTCAGCTGCGATTGCAGCGCGAGATAGTTCGCGCGCTCTTCGTTTGCCCGCGATTGCACGCTATGCGCAATGGCGACCCGAAGCTGCGAAAACATCATTTGAAAAGATTTGTTGATGTTTTGTATTTCCACAGTATCGCCGGAGTCGGGCAGCGCAAGGGAAAGGTTATCCAGCGACACTTCACTGAGCGCCTTGTTCAGGTTCACCAAAGGGGCTGTAAGGCGGTTTGTCAGGTAGCGGAGCACCACAAGCGTGCCCAGTGTCAGCGCCAAAAACAGCAAAACCGCCACCGCAATGAACTGGAAACCAAAGGGTACGATCGCGGTGGTTGAGTTATAGAGCACAGTGAGCCACCCAGAATATTCCGACCGCTGGTATGAAACGACCTGCCCTTTTTCGGTGAATACGCCGGCGGGTTTATTTTCGCTTTCGATGGTTGCGTACAGCCCTTGCAAAAACGAAAGGTCTTGCCCCGCCGCGCCCTGCGGATACAGTATCTCGCCTTCGACAGAAAACAAAGCCACGGAACCGAGCTGCGGGTCGAGCGCGCAAAAATCCTCTAGCTGCTCGTAACGGTTTTGTACCTCAATAAACCCATGCTGGCTTTTTCCGTCCGTAATGCTCCTTGCGACAGAATAGACCAGCGACGGGCAGAGGTTGAAGGTATCCTGGTGCACCGGCAAAATCACCTTTTGCCCGTCGGCCAGAGCAACTTGTTCCTCCCACGGATAGGTTTGCAGCGCCTCTTTTATAAAGCTCTGGTTTTCCGCGGTTTTCCAAAATTGTAGTAAGCCACATTATTGAAAGCGATGATGCGGTGCGTAAGAAACAGCGGCGCATCCAACCTCACAAAGCTGTTGAGGACATATTTACTGTTATCCGTATAATATTATAATATATGGAAGACTCTTCTCCCTTCATAATTTGCAGAAACATTTTGTTGAACAGCAAGCTGTTTACGATAGGGGCGGTGCTATCCGGCTGCGCGGCGCAGGAAGGCTTGGCCGATGGCACGGAGGCGCAGCCCGAAGCCGTCACCCTGAGCTTTATGATGCCCCAAACGCATCATAAGGATTTTTTTCAGGAGTTGATCAGGCAGTTCATGAAGGCGTTCCGCGAGGTGTGCCGCGTGCTTAAGCAGCACGGCATTGTGCCGCTTTACGTCTCGGATAAAGACGCGTGGACCGCGCAGTTCGGGTTTGATTCAGCCGCCCCGCAAGCGGTTCCTGCCGGGGTGTGGCAGGATATTCAAAGCAACCGGGTGCGCTGGGCGGATGTGCCGGAGTTTGTCACGGTGCCGGATACGATGGCGGCGTTGCGGTTTGACGGTTTTACAAACGCGGACTACATGGACGCCACATGCGAAAGCGCCGTTACAGAGATGGCCGGGGAAAACGCCGCCATGTATATTACCGGGGGATTTTTTATCCACGACGCGCTGCCGGCGAATCCGGATATCGAGCTTTCTTTGATGGCTATGCCGTATCATGGCGATAGCTTGACCGTTATACAAGGCCCGGGGCAATTTTCCGTGCACCTGGACCTTTCTTGACAGCCTCGACAGAGTGTCGATAATTCGTCATGCTCCAAGTTTTTTATATTCTCACAGCGAACCGAAAACGGTTCGCTGTTTTTATGTGCGCCCCCGGCTTATCTAACATCAGGTTTGCGATTTTCCATAGCCACAGTACGCTATTTGCCATGTTCTATCGGTTTGCCGGAAATTATAATGAGTGCATGGACAGCGGAGGGGATTACCCCGCCGCGTGTTTGGTACTTTCCTTAATGAATGCAATGCAGGATGAAAATCATTATTCCTGTAAAACATGAAAAGGACTGTAAGGACGGAAAAAATGAAGAAAGTTTTAGTAACGATTGTAGCTGTTTTGCTTGTGTTCACGCTGGTAGCCTGCACGGCGCCGGCGACAGAAACACCGGCCTCGGAAGCGCCCGCAAGTGAAGCCCCCGCGAGCGAAGCCCCGGCTGACGGCGGATCGGAAATGACCGGCAAGCTGGTGTTCTGGACACAGTGGCTGGATGCGGAAGCACAGGGCGCCGTGATTCAATCCGCCGCGGACAAGTTCATGGCAGACCATCCGGGAACGGAAATCTTCTCGGGCGGGGTGCTGAGCAGCGGCCCGCATTTTGAGAATTACCAGCGTGTGCTGGAGGAAAACAAGCTCGGGGTTTACTTTGGGAACAGCTTGATCGACGCGATTTCCGGTCGCCTCGGCATCATTCTTATCACCGCGTCGGCCGCGTACGTTTTAGGCCACTTTAAATTTGCCGGCAAGAAGCTGTTGAACCGCACGTTTATCATGGCGCTGTCCGCACCAATCGTTCTGCTGGTGCTACCGCTGTATCAAATGGCGGTGAGCGCGAACCTCATCGGTTCAAGGCGGGTGCTGATCCTGCTATATATTTGTACAAATGTGCCCTTTGGCGTCTACTTTTTGGCGGGGTTCTTCAAGAATTTGCCCAAAGAACTGGAGGAAGCCGCCGAAATTGACGACTGTACGCCCGCGAAAGCATTTTGGCGCATTATGTTCCCGCTGGCGCAGTCGGGCATCATCACGCTGATTATTTTTAACTTCATCAACATTTGGAACAAGTATTTCATGGCGCGGATCTTTGCCAACAAGGTCGAGCTGCGCACCGTATCTACCGAGCTGCAATCCATCATACAGGCCATGCAATATGCCGGCGACTGGGCGGGGCTATTTTCCGGCGTGGTGCTGGTATTCCTACCCACATTTATACTGTACGTGTTCCTTTCAAAAAAAATTATTGTCGGCGTCACCGGCGGCGCGGTACGCTCGACGCACGGGTTGCGCCTGGAAAGGAGATTTGCTCATGGCTGCAAGTGGAAAGAAGCAAATAGTCTACCGTTGCCCGGTGTGTTTTGCCCGCGAAAACGATGTTGTGTTACGCCTCAAAAAAACGAGGGCGGGTATTACTGTGTCAAATGCAGTTTCACCGGTTCTGAAGACGTCATTGAGGAAATGTATTTGGATATGAAGAAAAAATACAGGTTGATGTCTACCCGCATCACTTTAAGTGAATTGGAAAAAAGGTGATGTGAACCTGTATCCGCTGGACGGGCGCAGGTATTTCAACTGGTTCACCAAAAACGACATTGCGTGGTAAAAATCCACGCTTATATGGCTCAAGCGGGTAGACCACATCTACTGATATTCCTACGCCCTCGCGCGCACCGCAGACGTTCCTTGACACCATGACGGGCAGCCGCGCCGCTGTGCTTTGTAAGTAGTCGGTGGTCATACTAATCTACACAGACCTGCCAGTGCCGCCACAAGTTAGTCTGCTCTAAGTAAGTGCTGATTCAAGAGAGTTCGTATCCTTATGCCGTAGGGGAACAAGATTTGAACCCGCCCCTGCGCTGTTGCTAAAACGGCAACGATTTTCCACCTCCGATAGTTAGAACGCTGCCGCTGGGCGTCAAGGGGGGCAGGAAGATTCGGAATTTCTCCCTTAGCCCCCCTTGACAATCCCCCTTAACCCATTGAA